>JAEUVK010000215.1 GCA_016787135.1 Chitinophagaceae bacterium
GGCTTTGCTCTCTTTGAATTTGGTGATATCTACAGATGTCATGGAGGTGGGTTTGCCATCCATCGTGCCAGAGACAGCTGTCCAGGTATAAACATATTCATCATCTCCAATGCTTCTCAGCATGGAATATTTCATGTCTGGCATCATCTCACGGTATCTTTTCATTTCACTGACAATATTATCCAGTCCTTTTATATCTCCGGTCTCACCGCCATGGTCCACGGCGTCAGCAGCGATATAGTCACTCATCTTGCTGAAGTCACCTGCTTCATAGGCTTTCATGATAGCATCATTGACTTCTATATTCTTTTTAGCCGTGGCGGACATGCCGCCTCCGTTATTGCAGGACAGGAACAATATACCCGTGGCTGCAACTAACAGCAGGAGTAATTTTTTCATGATTGATAGTTTTTTGGTTTAAGAAAAGGTAAAACAATTTACGGTACGGGCAAAGGGTTGTCTGATAAACGGCTGTTTTGCCCATCGGAATAAGGCAGGTTAGAAAAACAGGTGATGTAAGAGTTTACGCTCAGGAGAAACGTTTCGTGCAGGCGGCTGCGTATTGTACCATGCTTCCTTACAGGACGTCGCTAAGCCCGGATTGCAAAATTATCTATGAGATATTCCAATGGAACATTACAGGGAACTTGAATTGCTATAATATAAAAGACAATCCTGCCTGAGACTGCCTTATCCCTCATATACAAGTTTTGTATTGCAAATATTGATCGAAAAAAGCCCCCACATAGATTGCAGGGGCCTTCTTATTTCTAATAATCTTATTAATCCAATAAATCGTGGTTCAGACATTTACTTCACTTCCTCATACGGCACATCCGTCACATTATCGCTTGCACCAGCACCGGCAGTTTGCCCATTACCTTCTTCCGGTTGTGCACCGGGCTGTGCTCCCTGCTGCTGCGCATTGTAGATGTCCTGGCTGGCGGCTGTCCATGCAGCATTCAATTCGGCCATAGCGGTATCAATGCCTGCAATGTTCTGTGCCTTGTGGGCCTCTTTCAGTTTAGCCACGGCTGTTTCAATAGCGCCTTTCTTATCGGCCGGTATCTTGTCTCCGTACTCCTTTATTTGTTTTTCTGTCTGGAACACAAGACTATCGGCCTGGTTCAGTTTATCTACTTTTTCCCGTTCAGCTTTGTCCGTAGCTTCATTGGCCTTTGCTTCGGCTTTCATCTTTTCTACTTCTTCTTTGCTTAAACCAGAGCCGGCTTCAATATGTATCTTTTGCTCCTTACCTGTGCCTTTATCTTTTGCTGTTACATGCAGGATACCGTTGGCATCAATATCAAATATCACTTCGATCTGCGGTACGCCACGCGGGGCCGGCGGAATACCATCAAGGTTGAAGATTCCGAGGCTCTTATTATCCTTACTCATGCTGCGTTCGCCCTGCAGTACATGTATCTGCACTCCGGGCTGGTTATCGCTGGCAGTTGAGAACACTTCCGATTTCTTGGTCGGGATAGTCGTATTGCTCGGGATCAGCGTTGTCATTACTCCACCCATGGTCTCGATACCGAGAGAAAGGGGCGTAACATCCAGCAGTAACACATCCTTTACTTCACCGGTCAGTACCGCACCCTGTATCGCAGCGCCTACCGCTACCACTTCGTCCGGGTTTACCCCCTTGTGTGGTTTCTTGCCAAAGAATTTTTCTACGATCTCCTGTACTTTGGGGATACGTGTACTTCCTCCTACCAGTATCACTTCATCAATTTGTGAAGTAGATAAGCCTGCATCTTTCAATGCAGCTTCGCATGGTTTCAGGCAACGGGCAAATAAATTGTCAGCCAGTTGCTCAAATTTGGCCCTGCTCAGTTTCTTCACTAAGTGTTTGGGCACACCATCCACTGCAGTGATGTAAGGCAGGTTGATCTCTGTTTCAGAAGAAGAGCTCAGTTCCACTTTGGCTTTTTCAGCAGATTCTTTCAAACGTTGCAGCGCCATCGGGTCCTTGCGCAGGTCTATCGCTTCATCTTTTTTGAATTCATCAGCCAGCCAGTCCATGATCACTTTGTCAAAGTCATCACCACCGAGGTGGGTATCACCATTGGTGGATTTTACTTCAAATACGCCGTCACCAAGTTCAAGTACGGAAATATCAAACGTACCGCCGCCAAGGTCGAAAACGGCGATCTTATGGTCATGTTTGTCTTTATCTAATCCATAAGCCAGGGCAGCCGCTGTCGGCTCGTTCACGATACGGCGGACGGTCAGCCCGGCGATCTCTCCGGCTTCTTTGGTAGCCTGTCTTTGTGAATCGTTGAAA
>JAEUVK010000046.1 GCA_016787135.1 Chitinophagaceae bacterium
AAATCGTTGATGACAAGATCATATTTCTCTACCGGCAGTTCATGGACCTCTTTATGCAGGTTCAGCGGATGAAAGCCGCGGAGTATTTTCCAATAGTCCAATCCCCCGGTCGAATTGAAGTAAAGGCTCAGTCCTTTGCTGCGGTATTTTATAGGTGTATCCATTGCCAGGTGGCTGTTATCACCACTGAGAAATATATCTACCGTACCATGTTGTTGCAGGTAAGGCAGTAGTTCCATAGCCCGGCTGATATGACCATTTCCTGTTGCCTGAACGGCGTAAAAGATCTTCATATGCAGATTTTCAGGTTGATCTGGAATTATAGCCCGTAAGTGAACTAATAAATAAAGCCACCTGGTCGGTGACCACGTTCAGCTCCGGCAATCTTTTTTCGATGTTTACTACTTTGGCAGAAGGAAATTCCTTTTCGTTGTAGTGATAAATATTCCATTCATTATTGTTATACTCCAGCGAAGTGAGGTTTTCTATCCAGTCGCCACTGTTTAAGTAAGTGACCTGACCCTTTTCCATTGCTATCACCCTTTTCTGTGGTTGGTGTATATGACCGCAAATGATATAGTCATATTTCTTTTCAATGGCCAGTTCAGCGGCTGTCTGTTCAAAATCACCGATCCATTTAACAGCCTTCTTTACACTGTTCTTGATCTTTTTGCTGAAACTCATTTTTTCTCTTTTCATCAGCTTCAACCACCAGTTGATGAAACGGTTCAGGAGTATGAGCAGGTCGTATCCATGCCCGCCGAATTTAGCCAGCAGTTTGGCGCTGCCTTTGGTACTGGCATCAAATACATCTCCATGGAATATCCAGGTCATCTTCCCGTTCAGTTCCATGACCAGTTTATCGGTAAGCTGGAAGTTGCCGATCTCTATATCACTGTACCGGCGAAGCATTTCATCGTGGTTGCCGGTGATGTAGATTACCCTTGTTCCGCCTGTCAGCAAACTCATGATTTCTTTGATCACCTGCATATGTGCGGCGGGGAAATAGCGTTTGCTGAATTGCCAGCCATCAATGATATCGCCGTTAAGAATGAGTATGCGGGGAGAAATACTTTTGAGATAATTAACGATCTCTCTGGCATGGCAACCGTATGTGCCAAGATGGAGGTCGGACAGCACGGCTACTTCAACAGGTCTTCTTTTCATTCAAAAGGTTTTACAAAGATGAAAAGTGTATGTGACCAAACCGTTAATACAGCGTGATGAATCTGTGAATAATTGATGAACTGTATTTTTCAAAGTGGCATTAAAGAACTATGAACGGAGTATGAACTCAGCATGAAGGAACGAACAGTGATACGGGCAATGATTTCATGATATTCCGTTAATGTTTTCTTCATAGCGTGGTAAGACTCTGTTCATATTACAATCTGACTTTTGCCGGGCAATCATTAACAATATCTAAAACTAATTGCCTGGTTTATGCTGCAAGATTTTATCTTCCGCTGTAAGAAGTTTTATTTTACTTTCCTGTTATTGACGGTGTCATTGATCACAATGGCACAGCGGACCGTCACAGGGAAAGTGTTGACTGCTGCTAATGAACCGCTTTCCGGCGCTACAGTAGCAGTAAAGGGTAACGGGAAAAAAGCCTTTACGGATGGTAATGGCGCCTTTTCCATACAGGCTGGCGAAAATGATATATTAATTATCAGTCACGCCGGCTTTGCAGATGCTGAAGTAAAAGCAACAGAGACCGTTTCTGTTCAATTAAAAACAGAGGCCAAAGATCTTGGCGAAGTTGTGGTAACGGCCCTGGGTATCCGGAAAGAAAAAAAGAGACTGGGTTATTCGTTGCAGGAAGTAAAAGGAGAAGAGCTTACTACGGCGAGGGAGACCAATGTGGTCAACCAATTGGCTGGTAAAGTAGCCGGCGTGACCGTAGTCAGCAGTCCTTCGGGCATAGGTGGTTCTGCAAGGGTATCAATCCGTGGTGAACGTTCAGTGGACCTGAATAAGAACCAGCCATTATATGTAGTGGATGGTGTGCCTATCAGTAATTCCATCACCGGTGCATCAGGGCGTAATAACCTGGAAGTTGATTATGGTAATGGCGCTGGTTTTGTCAATCCTGATGATATCGAAAGCCTGAGTGTATTAAAAGGGCCTGCAGCAGCTGCATTGTATGGTTCGAGGGCAGCCAATGGTGTCATATTAATTAAAACAAAAAGCGGGAAGAGATCAAGGGGTATTGGTGTGGAGGTGAACAGCAATATCACGTTTGAATCTCCCCTGAAATTACCGGAATACCAGACCGTGTATGGGCAAGGTAACGGAAGCGGCGGCGATTTTGCTTTTGTGAATGGCGGTGGCGGTGGTCTGGCAGATGGAACGGATGAAGGATGGGGCCCCGCATTCAGGGGGCAGAGTTATCCTCAATACAACTCACCCCGTACTTTGAATGGACAATCTATACCATTTACCGGTGGTGATATGAATGCTCCTGCGGGTAGCGTGATCACACCTACCTTATGGGAGGCTGATAAAGATAATCTGAAGAATTTTTTAGAAACAGGACATACACTTACCAATAATGTGGCCTTAACAGGTGGAAACAAAGATGGTGATTTCCGCCTGAGTTTCACTAGTCTTGACCAGAAAGGAATTGTACCGAATACAGATCTTAACCGCAATACATTCTCTCTTTCCGGCGGCTATAATCTTACCAATAAATTATCGGTAAGGTCATTTGTCAGTTATATCAAGAGTGAAAGTGATAACCGTCCTTCCATCAGCTATGGTACGGAAAGCATCATGTACTTGTTCAACTGCTGGCTGCCGGCTTCTGTAAAAGTGAGTGATATGAAACGTTTATGGCAGCCCGGACTGGAAAACCAAAAGCAATACAGTTGGAACTATAACTACCACGATAACCCATACCTGACCGTCTATGCGAATACCAATGGTCAGAATTATGACAGGATCATCGGTAATATTATATTGAAATATGAATTTACCAACTGGCTGAGCCTGCAATTGCGTACAGCTACTGACTGGAGCAATGAACGCCGTGAGTATCGCCGTGCATTCAGCACACAGCGTTTTCCCTTTGGCCAATACAGGGAAACAGCCATCGTGAATGAAGAAAGGAATTCCGACTTCCTGTTTGCATTCAACAAAAATATCAGCACCGATTTTGGTGTTACCGCTACGCTTGGCGGTAACCAGATGAGACAGACATCCAGGTGGAAAGAAGACGTAGCAGGCCAGTTGAACATACCCGGTATTTACAGTCTTAATAATTCCCGTATAGCATTGGTAGCTGAGCAAAGTAACGTAGCCAAGAATATCAACAGTTTATATGGCTCCGCCGGTGTATCATACCGGAACAGGATATTCCTTGATTTTACCGGCCGTAATGACTGGAGCAGTGCACTGACATTGCCGGAGGCCTTAAAACCATTTGGCAATGAAGTGAATTCTTATTTCTATTCCTCAGTTGCACTCAGTGCTATCATGAGTGATATCTTCAAATTGCCAACAGCTATCAGCTTTCTTAAGTTGAGAGGTAGTTTGGCGCAAGTGGGTAATGATACAGATCCATTTGCCTTTACACAAACCTTTAACCGAAGCGATCCATTCGGCTCTGCACAGATCTACAGTGAAACCAGCAGCCTGGCTAACCTGAATCTGAAACCGGAGATCAGTTCTGCCTATGAAGCGGGGATAGATGCCAAATTCTTAAATAGCCGCATCGGTATTGATATCACTTATTATAACAGCCGCACCAAGAACCAGATACTGAACATTCCGCTTTCAGGTACCAGCGGCTATGATACACGGAAGATCAATGCGGGTCTTATTAAGAACAATGGTATTGAAGTGATGCTCACCGGCTCACCGGTCAAAAGCAGGAACCTGACATGGGATGCATATATCAACTTCTCAGCTAACAGGAGTAAAGTGCTTGAGCTAAGTGATGGGTTGAGCAATTATGTGATGGCCAGCCGTCGTGTAAGTGTGGAAGCAAGAGTTGGTGAAAGAATGGGAGACCTGTATGGAATTGGTTTTGCCCGTGTGCAAAGCAACGACCCCACTGCGCCTTATTATGATGCTTCGGGTCAATACGCAGGCCAGATGGTATTTGGCGCCAATGGAAGGCCTGTAGCCACTACCAATCGTATCAAATTAGGTAATTACAATCCTGACTGGCTGATGGGTATCGGTAATAGCCTTAACTATAAAGGTATCCGTCTTAGCTTCCTGTTTGATATCAGGCATGGAGGCGAACTGTATTCAGAAACACAGACAGTAGGCCGTGAAGGCGGTATCATTACAGAAACACTGGAAGGCCGTGCTGAAGGATATGACCTGACAAAACCAGGCAATGGTGTGGTTGGCCAGGGTGTGGTGTTTTCCAACGGTACCAGCGGTACCATTTCCCCCAATACCAAAAAAGTAACAGCCCGCGAATGGCATACCGCATGGACCGGTGGCCGCAGTATTGCAGAAGGTGTGATGTATGACGCATCCTTTGTTAAGTTGCGTGAAGTACAGATCGGGTATACGATCCCGGATAAAGTATTTGGCAAACTGCCTTTCCGTGGTGTTACTATTTCATTGGTCGGCCGTAACCTGTTCCTGTGGGATAAAGTGCCGCATATCGATCCTGAGACCATGTCTTATTCAGGTGGCACAGCTTTGCCGGGTATTGAATACATGAGTTTGCCCAGTACACGCAGCTATGGCGTCAACCTGAGTTTTAAACTTTAATACTTCTGCTTTTTTCAATAAAAAAATTCAACATGAAACTGTTTAAGATAAGCATACTGATACTATCGGCCGGATTCATTGCCGCCTGTACCAAAGATTTTTCTGATACCAATACCAATAAGAATAATCCTACCAGTGTAACACCAGACCTCTTGTTAAGCGGGGTGATCCGGAACACGATGAACCAGCAGGTAAGTGAAGCATGGGGCATCGGGAATATTGTGGTGCAACACCACGCTAAGATCCAGTTCGTAAATGAGGACCGTTATGGATGGAATGAACAAAACGGTATCTGGAGCACTGTGTACAGCAACTATCGCAACCTGCAGAATATATTTACGTCTGTGGGTGAAAATGCAAGCAGCCCTTATTATGGTGTCGGGCTGATACTGAAATCATGGATGTTCTCACTGGTGACAGATGCATATGGTGATGTGCCTTATTCAGAAGCAGGCAAAGCAAAAACAGAAGGTATTTACCAGCCGGTGTATGACAAGCAGGAAGATATTTATGCAGGCATACTGGCCGATCTGAAAAAGGCCAACGAAGTACTCGCCACGGCAGGTACTGGTCTGAATGGTGATATATTGTACGGTGGTGGCGCTTCATCCATATTGAAATGGAGAAAACTGGCGAATTCACTTCGCCTTCGTTACCTGCTTCGTATTTCTAAAAAGAAGAATGTAAGTGCAGATATGCAGGCTATTCTGAGTGATCCGGCAAACAATCCCGTATTTAGCAGCAATGCAGATAATGCGGAATTGAAATATTTATCTGTAGCGCCGAACCAATGGCCTTTGTATGGGACCCGTGTCGGTTCATTCGATGAGTTCAGGGTAAGCAAAACATTGACGGACCGGTTAACGGTATTGAGCGATCCCAGAATAAAAATATTCGGAAGGCCGACGCAAGCGTCTGTAGTTGCAGGGAATCCTGTAATACAGGGTGTACCCAATGGATTGAGCGATGTGGATGCGCTGGCTTATAACGGTGGTGTTCAGGGTGTGTCAAGGGTTGGATATACATTTGCCTGCCTGGTATGTAATGATCCCGGTCAGGCTGTTCCTGATCCTGCTGCGCCCAGAGCATTGCTGATGACCTATGCTGAATTACAATTTGTGCTGGCAGAAGCAAGACAAAAAGGATTGATCACCAGTGGAGATGCAGCTACGTATTATAACAATGGCATCAACGCCAATTTCAGCTACTGGCAATCAGTAGTTCCTTCTTCTTATAATCTTGATATCACCATGCCGGCCAATTACCTCACACAAGCAGGTGTGGCCTATTCCGGCACGGACGATGAGAAGCTGGCAAAGATCGCTTTACAGAAATGGATCGCTTTATACTTTAATGGTCTGGAAGCGTGGTTTGACTGGAGAAGAACGAATATGCCGGCAGTGATTCCCGGCCCGGCCAATCTCAATAGTAATAAAGTTCCCGTACGCTATATCTATCCGTTATCCGAGCAATCACTCAATGGTGAGAACAGGAAAGCAGCGGTGCAAAGACAAGGGAATACCGATGATCTGAACACTAAAATGTGGTTGCTCCAGTAGTTACATTTCTCTTTGGCAGATTTCTCATGTAAGCAGTTAGTGCAAGCAGGGCGGGGCCTGTCTAAGTCCCGCTTCTTTTTAATGCTGTATCATGTCGGCAGGTAATAATATGAAAAGAGTACTGGGTTCCTTTTTTGCAGGTATATTGATCTATAAATATGTAATGGCACAGGCTATTACAGTGGGAGAGCCATTGCCTGCATGGCAGAAGGGATATCTTGATTTGCACCACATCAATACCGGCAGAGGCAGTGCGGCATATTTTATTTTTCCGGATGGCACCACGATGTTACTCGATGCCGGTGAACTGTCGCCACTGGATACAAGAACATTTACCCAAAGAAATTCACCGATCACGCCGGATTCATCAAAGAAGCCGTTCGAATGGATCGTGAATTATATAAAACAGGTAGCACCTTCAGTCAATAACAAGACAATTGATTATGGGTTGATCACACATTTTCACGATGATCATTTCGGGGCATGGTATCCGCAGGCGCCTTTGTCTGCATCCGGCAAATTTTTATTGACAGGAATAACAGGAGTAGTGGATAAGATGCCGGTGAAAACACTGATCGACCGGGGCTACCCGGATTATGATTATCCCTATGATATGAAACATTCAGCCAGGCAATATGGCGGTGGAGAGATAGAATTCGGTCATACGATGCAAAACTATTTTGACTTTATACATGAAAAACAGCAACAGGGAATGCAGATGTCAACACTGAAAGCAGGCAGCCGCAGTCAGATCAGACTTTTAAAAGACCCGGAAGCATTCTCTTCTTTTTTTGTACAGAATGTAAAAGCCAACCAATGGATATGGACAGGGAAAGATTCAACCATCGTTCTGCATTTCCCGGTGATTGATACCGCCAACAGCAGAATATGGCCCGATGAGAACAGCCTGAGCCTTGCACTGACGATCAACTATGGCCCTTTCACGTATTATACTGGCGGGGACAATCCCGGTAATGTTTTTACAGGCGATAATCCGTCTCGTGATGTAGAAACACCTATAGCCAAAGCGGTAGGTGAAGTGGATATCGCCACGATGGATCATCATGGCAACCGGGATGCGGTCAATGAAAACATGGTAAAGGCATTGAAGCCCTCTGTATGGATCGGGCAGACCTGGTCGTCGGACCATCCGGGACATGAAGTGTTGCTGCGTACCCTCAATCTGCATATTTACAGTGGACAACGGGATCTGTTTGCTACCAATATGCTGGAAGCAAACAGACTCGTGATCGGTCCTTTAATTGACCGGGCCTATAAAAGCCAGCAGGGGCATATTGTGGTAAGGGTGATAGACGGTGGTAAAAAATATTATGTGATCATTCTCGATGATAGCCGGCCGGATATTCCTGTGAAGGCGGTATTCGGCCCTTATACTTCCAAAGCAAATAAGAATTTTCATTTTCAAAACCAATAAACATGCGCCAACGATTTTTTCTGTTACTACTATTGATCTGTAGTTTCTTTTTTTCCTTTTCACAAACTAAGTCTGAAAATATTGTGGTGGTCACTATGGACGGCCTGCGCTGGCAGGAGATATTTGGTGGTGCAGATAGTTTGCTTACTTACGACACCACGGCTAAATACAGTTATAAATATGTACAGAACCATTTCTGGGCACCGACAGCTTTTGAAAGAAGAAAGAAACTCATGCCGTTCTTCTGGTCAGAGATCGCCAGCAAAGGCGTCTTGCTCGGTAACAGGAACTACGGTAACTATTTTAATAATGCCAATCCTTACTGGTTCTCTTACCCAGGGTATAATGAGATATTTACCGGTTACCCGGATACGGCAGTGAACTCTAATGACAAGATCCCGAATAAGAATGAAAACATATTTGAATACCTGAGCAAGTTCCCTGAATTCAAAGGGAAAGCAGCTGTATTCGGATCGTGGGATGTATTCGCTTCTATTTTCAACGAGGGTCGCTCCGGCCTTTTGGTGAATGATGGTTTCAGGGACCTGCAGGGCAGCCTGAATGAGAAGCAAAAACTATTTAATGAATTGCAACACCAGATGCCGGATCTTTTTCATGGCGGTGAAAGGTTGGATGCTGCTACTTTCAATATCGCTTTTGAATACATGAAGACACATACACCAAGGCTTATGTTCTTTGGTTTGGGTGATACGGATGAATTTGCCCATGCAGGTCAGTATGATTATTACCTTGATGCTGCACAAAATGCTGACGGATGGATCAGGCAAATATGGGAGTATATACAATCCGCACCTGAATACAAAGACAAAACAACCCTTATCATCACCACTGATCATGGCAGGGGACTGGCTGCAGGCAGTAACTGGAGGCACCATGGCAGCAGGATCGCAGAGGCCAGTGAAATGTGGATGGCTGCGATTGGCCCTTCAATAAAAGCGACAGGAGAAAGCAAACAAAAAGGACAGGCATACCAGGGACAGATAGCTGCAACGATAGCGGTAATGGCGGGTAAAGAATTTAAACCGACCCATCCTGTATTACCTCCACTTTCATTTTCCGCCAAATAGAAAAATATGAGAACAATTACCAACAATCACCAGGTACCTGAAGAAACGGCTGAATTTATTATTAATCTTTATCGTCAGTTCGGTGATGAGGATTATATCGGTGAACCCGTCTCGCAGGTCGAACATATGTGCCAGTGCGCACAGTTAGCCGAATCGGAGGGGTATGATGAGGAGGTAATACTGGCTGCTTTCTTTCATGATATCGGGCATTTTTGTGAGCATATCATGCCGGTGCAGCAAATGGATGGCTTTGGTGTGGTGGACCATGAGAAACTCGGTGCCGATTTTTTACGCAGCAAAGGCTTTTCGGAAACAATAGCCAGCCTGGTGGAGAACCATGTGCAGGCAAAAAGGTATCTTACATACCATTTTCCTGAATATTACAACCAGTTATCAGAAGCCAGTAAGAGAACGTTGGAATTCCAGGGTGGAAAAATGACATTACAGGAAGCCATGTCTTTTGAAGCAGACCCTTTATTTGAACTGCATATTAAATTGCGCAGGTGGGACGAAAAAGCAAAACTGGAGCACCAGCTACTTCCGTCTTTAGATAAATATTCAGAAATGATCATTCGCCATTTAAAAAAATAGATATGCCAGTCAGATTAGCTGTGTTTGATATTGCCGGAACAACCGTTTTTGATAATAGTGCTGTTGCCGCCGCTTTCCGGAATGCTTTCGGGAAGTATGGTTTTATTATTGACAAAAGAGATATTCAACCCCTGATGGGGTATAAGAAGCCGGTGGCTATCCGGATGATGCTGGAAAGGATGGGGGCAGAGTTTGATGAAGCCCTGATCCGTAATATTCACAATGAATTTGAAGAAGAGATTCTGGATCATTATGAGTATTCATCTGAAGTAAAACCCATGCCCGGTGCAGAAGATGTGATGATGCAACTAAAGGAAAAGGGGATTAAAATAGCCTTGAACACAGGTTTTTCGAAAGTGATCGCCGATACGATCATCAGCCGTTTTCAATGGAAAGAGAAAGGGCTGGTGGATGATTATATTGCCAGTGATGAGGTGGCGGAAGGCAGGCCACAGCCTTTTATGATACAAACGCTGATGGAAAGGGCGGGTATTGATGATTCGAAAGACGTCATTAAGATCGGGGATACGGAAGTAGATGTGAATGAAGGGATCAATGCAGGATGTGCCATGGTTGTGGCTGTTACCACCGGGGCTTTTACGAAAGAACAACTGGAACCTTATACACCGGATCATATTATTAACGATCTTTCGGAATTACCTGCTTTAATCTTTGAACGTGACTGATATTGCTGCCACTATACCTAAAACGAGAACAAGAGGACAGCGTATCATCGTAGCAGTTTGTGCTGCATTGGTGGCATTCATGGCATATTCATCAGTGTATGCCTATCGCAAACCTTTCACCATTGCCACATTTGACGGTATAAAATTCTGGGGTGTCTCTTATCAGACGCTTCTTATTATCAGCCAGGTGATCGGTTATATGCTCAGCAAATTCTATGGTATCAAATTTATTGCTGAGTTAAGAACGATCGGCCGGTTCAAGACAAGTCTTGTATTAGTAGGCTCGGCCTGGTTGTGTTTATTGTTCTTCGGGCTGGCGCCTGCACCCTATGGTATGATCTTTCTTTTTATCAATGGCTTCATGCTTGGCTTTATGTGGGGCATTGTGTTCAGTTATGTGGAAGGAAGAACAGCGACAGATTTTATCGGGGCAGCGCTGGCCATCAGTTTCATTTTTGCCGGTGGCTTTACCCGTTCAGTGGCTAAATGGCTGGTAGTGGAATGGAATGTGACCGAAACATGGATGCCATTTATGACCGGGCTTGTATTTGCACTTCCATTATTATTGCTTTTATGGTTGCTGGAAAAAATACCTGCTCCCGATACAGGCGATATACAGGAAAGAACGATCCGCCTGCCAATGGATAAAGAAAGCCGGAGAAGGTTTTTGAAAGCATTTGGTATGGGGTTGGGCATTGTTACGGCCACGTATCTGGTACTGACCGTAATGAGGGATGTGCGGGATAGTTATATGGCCAATATCTGGAATGAGCTGGGGTATGGGAACAATTATTCCATATTTACCAAAACGGAGATCAATACTTCACTGCTCATTTTGCTGATCATGGGATTGCTGGTCCTTATCAGGAAAAATTTCATAGCCTTTGCAGTAGCTCATTATGTGATCGCTGCCGGTTTTGCGATGGCTGGTATTGCTTCTTTGCTTTTCATTACAGGAAGAATGGATGGCGTGTTGTGGATGCAGTTAACGGGTCTTGGTTTGTATATGGGATACATCCCTTTCAACTGCATTTTTTTTGAAAGGCTGATCGCTTCATTCAGGATAGCAGGTAATGTCGGATTCCTTATCTATTTTGCTGATGCATTCGGTTATCTTGGTAGTGTAACAGTAATGCTTGTGAAAGAATTCATGAAACTAAACCTCAACTGGTCGCAGTTCTATTCTCAGGGGGTCGCAGCTGTTTCCGTATTAGGGTTAGCCGGAACTGTTTTCTCTTATATCTATTTCAAAAGAAAATACTCAGCAAACACAAAACTGTAAAATGGCACAGCGTTCGGCAATAGTGATTGGCGCAGGTATCGTGGGATTGGCGATAGCCCGTGCTTTGGCCATTCGCGGATATACAATAAAAGTGATCGATAGAAATGAAAAGGCCGTTGGCGCTTCTATCCGGAATTTCGGGATGATATGGCCTATCGGGCAGCCGGATGGTAAGTTATATGAAAGAGCCATGCTGTCGAGACAGATCTGGAAGGAGACCTGTGATAGTGCGGGTATCTGGTATGATGAAGCGGGTTCGCTGCATCTTGCTTATGACAACGATGAATGGAGAGTGCTGGAAGAGCTGCAGGAGATTTACCGGCATCGCGGCTACCGGTTACTAAATACAACAGATACAAAACAAAGGGCGCCTGTAGTGGTTGAGAAGAATTTGAGAGGTGCCTTATTCAGTACACAGGAACTGATCGTTGACCCTCGGAAAGCCATCGAAAGGATCCCGTTCTGGTTAGAAGAAAAATATGGTGTTCGCTTTATATGGGGTAAAGCGATCACAGATATCTGTTACCCTGCGGCCTATTCCGGAAAAGAAGTATTCGAAGCCGATGAGATCTATGTTTGCAGCGGCGCTGATTTTGAGACACTTTACCCGGAACTTTATTCTTCCTTACCTATCACCAAATGTAAACTACAGATGATGCGCATGGCTGAGCAACCCGGTAACCTGCGCATAGGCCCTGCGCTATGTGGCGGATTGTCATTGGTGCATTACAATAGTTTCAAAGCAGCGTTTTCTTTGCAGCAACTAAAACAGCGTTTTGAACAAAAGTATCCTGATCACCTCAAATGGGGTATACATGTGATGGTCTCGCAAAATGAAACAGGCGAACTGACCATCGGCGATTCCCATGAATACGGGCTGACGCATGATCCTTTTGACCGGCAGTTCATCAATCAACTTATACTCGGCTACCTGAAGAAGTTCGCTGTATTCCCCAAAGAAAAAATAACGGACACCTGGAATGGTATCTATTCAAAACTCACCAATGGTGAAAGCCATATCGTCCTCGGGCCGGAAAAAGGGGTAACCATCATTAATGGTTTGGGCGGCGCCGGCATGACGTTAAGCTTTGGATTGTGTGAGCAACTTATCGCAGGAAAAACAAAAAGTAAGGATATTACTACTGTTTCAGTGCAATAGCCGATGCTACCGGTTGATCGCTTTCAAAACTTTCTCCCAGCAATAAAGCAATGGTTTGTGCTACCTGTTTCTGGTAATGCTGCTGCTCTTCTTTTATTTCTCCGGAAGGAGTAATATTTGGTCCCACGATGGCCAGCCATGTTTGTGAAGAACCGTTGATCCATGCGCCATGATCAGACCATTTTCCTGTTTTCTTTCCCCTGCCATGATCAGTGGTGATGATAAAGGTGGTATTGTCTTTATATCCCGGGGTGGTCTGTGCATAATGCCAGAGTTGTGCGATCATGCGGTCGGCTTCTGTAGCTTTTTCCAGGTAAAGATCATAACGGCCATCATGGGCCGCTTCATCTGTTTCCCCCAACCCTAAGAATAATACTTTTGGTCGGTGCTGCTGTATGTATTCTTTAGCAGCTACGAATGTGAGCCCATCGTGACGGGTGGCCTTTTTCTCTTTTATTACTTCATCCTGCACTATGTTGACAGTCTGTATTGTTTCATTACTCTGCTGGTTTACTTTTTCATAACCGCTGTTGAGAACAATATCGCTTCTTTCCTTGCTTAAAATATAAGGGAATACATCCCATGAAGTAAAAGCGGCTATTTTTCCTTTAAACTCCTCCTTGCTGTTCAGGTATTCGAGGACCGTGATATTGGGGTTACTGTATTTATCGTTGGATGATATCGTAAAGTCGGTATTGCCGGTCAGCAGTTCGTTGTAGCCGGGATATGAAATGTTGTATGCATTAGCTACATCCATTTTGTTATCGTAATAGCGGTTGCCGTACAACTGGCCTTTGGCGGCGATCACATTCCAGAAAAAAGGCAGGAGTTTTTTTCTCCTGCCTTCGGTATCGGGCGAACCATACAATAATTGCATGGTGGCAGTATCAGGAGTGTACCTTTCATTGCTAAGCAAAATAGGATCAGCGCCGGTAAACACCTCCTGCCAGCGAAAACCATCCAATGTGATGATAAAAACATTACCGGCTGACGAAACTGGTGTTGCGGGCTCGGTAAGAGAAGAGGGGTTGTAAAGCTGTGGCTGTAATACTGCAAATACGAGGATGCAGGTGACAAAGCTTTTCATTGTGTAACGGTTTTGCAAAATAAGTTTTGCAAAATGACCGGATCATTACAGGAAGGTTACGTTTATGTTACTGTTCCTTTTTCCTGTCCAATGTAAACCCGATAGTGGTTCCGATATCTTCCCGGCTCCTTACATGAATGGTCTGCCCATGGGCTTCGATGATGTGTTTGCAGATGGCCAGCCCTAAACCACTTCCTGTTACGTCAAGACTGCGGCCTTCTTCCGTCCGGTAGAACCGTTCAAATATGCGGGCGAGGTGTCTTTCGGGTATGCCGACCCCGTCATCACTCATTTCAACCAGGATATGTTTGCCGTCGGTGTTGTACATGCTGGCGGTGATACTGCCTCCCTGCTTTCCGTATTTAATAGAGTTTTCAACGAGATTCAGCAGCACCTGTCTTATTTTTTCTTTATCAGCAAACACCATCAACGGAGATTCACACCCTTTTTTAATGCTGCATTTGATGTCTTTTGACTCTGCCATGATGGAGATACTTTCGAACACATCTTTTACCAGGTCCTGGATGATGAAATTCTGTTTGAATAGCACTAACTCTCCTCTTTCGAGCTTGGATATTTCATCGAGATCATTCAGCAGGTTGGTCAGCCTCTCAACATTGGTGGCTGTTTTTTCCAGGAACCGTTTATTCACTTCTGGGTTTTCCATAGCGCCTTGCAGCAATGTATCTACGTAACCCTGTATCGCAAAGACAGGTGTTTTGAATTCATGTGAAAGGTTCTGGAGGAATTCTTTCCGGAATTGTTCGTTCTGCCGCAGCAGTTCAATTTCCTGTTTATTCTCTTCCGCCCATGCTTCTACATCTTCTCTTACTTCATCAATGCTTTTCTTTGGGAGAAGATATTTATAATAGGTCTCTTCTTTTTTGGTGGCTTTGGTCTGGTGAATAAATTTATAGATGAGCTTGATCTTGCGGTAAATGAATTTCTCCAGCACAAAGCTGATCAGGAAGTATCCCCCGAAAAGTATGATGCAAAATGAAACGACCATCGGCTGCCACCTTTTTTCAATAATAAAAACGAGCAGGCTGATGGGCGCCGCCAATCCAAGAGCTGTAAAAAATGAAAGCTGGCGGGGAGATATATTTTTAATGGAAGGCATTAGTGCAAAGCTAACAGCTAAAGGCTAATAGCTGGTAGCTCAGAGCTCGAATTTATAACCAACTCCTTTTACAGTAGTGATGCAATCGATCCCGAGCTTCTGCCGGATCTTACGGATGTGTACATCAATGGTACGGTCACCGACGATCACTTCATTGCCCCATACCTGGTTGAGTATCTCGTTGCGCAGAAAAACACGGCCGGGTTTCTGTGCCAGCAGATGCAGCAGCTCAAATTCTTTCTTGGCCAATACCACATCATTTCCATCTACCTGTACCATGAACCTTTCGGGGTCAATGGTCAGGCCATTCAGTTCCAGTTTTTTTGTTTCCTTTTTATTCAATCTTCTGAACAGCGCATTTACCCGGCTCAGAAATACCTTTGGGCTGATGGGTTTACTGATATAATCATCGGCACCCGTCTCTAACCCTTTGATCTGGGTACCTTCATCGTTTACAGCAGTCAGAAAAATGATCAATGTTTCTTTAAAAGCTGGCTGCGCCCTGAGTATCTGGCAAACTTCTACCCCGGTTTTTTTGGGCATCATTACATCTAATATCACCAGGTCGGGCTGGTTACGGCGGGCTTTTTCCAGCGCCTCATCACCGTCCTTAGCGGTCACCACTTCATACCCCTCTTTTACCAGGTTATATTTCAATATTTCCAATATATCCGGCTCGTCGTCAGCTATCAGTACTTTCCGGGCATTGGTATCCATGCAATTGAAAATTTGCGCAAACCTAACGGGATTTTATGTCTCATAGAAATGGATGCCTCTGGTTCATGCAGACTTAATGAAAACTTAATACGTGTGAGAACAGTAAAAACTTTTAACAGTTTGAACTCAGCAAATTGATCTGTAAAAGCATCTATATCAATGCGAAATAGGATAAACCGATCTTACGCATTAAATTTGCTTTACGATTCCTTATGATAGCAAAAACCAGGATCCTTATTCTGACAGGCTTTCTGCTTGTTCTGTGTCAATTGACCACGGGCCAAACCTCATTTATTTCACTAACCGATACTGCCAGGGGCCTCGATAGTTTCAAGCCTCCTAAGAACCGGGAGCTCTTTCATGATTACATTGATGCCGGGCAAAAAACCATTCTTAAATCTGATGGGATCATCGACAGTCAGTTTACGCCTTCTGCTAATGAAGAGATCAACTTCCTCCTGACCAAAACAGTAACCGATCGTATTGACTGGCTGCAATATTCGATTGAAATGGACAGTGCTGTCAGCCCGCAGAATAAAGTTCGCTACCTGAGAGGAATTGAGAACGTGCTGAAATATTTCAGTGCAAATACCGCTGCAAGAAAAGTAAATCCTTTGCTGTTGCCTGATATCATCACTACCTATGAAAATTGTATGCTGTTTGACAAGGAAGGGAAATCCATTGAATCAATTATAAAGAACTCGTCCTATCCCGTTGCGTTATCCATTGCAAAAGCTGACAGGGTCACTTTTGAAAAAAATGAAGGATACTGGCCTTCCCAGTATGCTGTGGTATTAAAATATTGCGCCCTTCACCCGGAACAAACTTTTCTGACATTGAAAGATAACCCGGATATGCCTTTTGCGGATAGTCTGATAAGGGCTGTTGCCAAAAGATACCCCAAACAATTATATGATTATGCACAGGCCAGCAACAGACTGGGGGCTGCAATACGCAATATTAAAGATGACATTTTCATCAGTACCGTAGCCCGTATGGCAAGAAGTAAAAGCGGCCAGCAGTATTTCCCTTTCCTGGACAATATTGTAAAAGGTAAACTGACCATTGAACAGATAGATGCAATAGAAGCAGATTCCATTCAATATTTCAAACTGCTCGTAAAAACGCAGATGGATTATGTAGAAAGGCTTTTGGATAGAGATACAGCGTTTGCGTATAAAGACCTGACAGCTAAAATTGAAAAGAAAGCAAAGGATGTTTTTGTGAATACGATCAATGGACTGCATAATGAGAATGACGAAGTGCGGTTCAGATGCATCCAGCCGTTGAATGCCGAGGAGCTATACTACCTGGCTGTTTTGACGGATGGGCTTATTTATACATCCAGCTATACCAAAGGTGTGTATCCGTTAATGATGAAAAAGATCAACAACCGGCCGGATTCTCTATTAATGAGCCTGCATTTTGATCACTACAGAAGATTCATCAGCCAGGCCGCTGCTTATAATACCCTCGGTAACTTCTTAACTGCCTTTCCCAACCATACCGATGCCGATGACCTGATGCGTGCTTTTGTCAGCCGGCTTGAAAGAACAGAAGGACTGGAAGATGGAGTGGATGTAGCCGATTCGTATGCCAGCATTGCAGAAACACTTAAACCAAGGGCAGCTGAAATGCTGCGGAATGTGCAGGCCAATTATGAAAGAAATGTCGAAGAAAACAATCCCAGGGGTATGGCGATCTATAATATTTTAAATAAATTATTTCTTTCGGCCGACTCCACGCAAAAGATTGACCTCACAAAAGAGCTCGGCATACCACCGGTATATAATGTTCCCTATTCTTCATTAACCAATGACAGTGGAGCAGTAGTGGCGCAGGTGTTCTTTTATGGTGATAAAGACGGACAGGTGATCTTTCCGGGCTTTTTGAATATGTTCAGCGGGTCAAACTGGAAAATAGACCGGAGTAATCCGCAATGGGTGGTAATAAGCTCAATAAAAGGAAAACCTGTAAGCATTTTTGCTAATAAGCCTTTGCCGGAAGAAACCGGTGAGGATGACAAAGCGCAAAAAGCTTTGGTAGAATACATTGAAACAAAAAAGCTGAGCCCTACGATCACTATTCATCGCGGGCATAGTTATTTCGCCAATTCTACTATTGAATATATGGCGCCATCTTCCCGTATTGTGTTCATGGGTTCCTGCGGAGGTTTTCATTTGATCGACGCTATACTAAAGAAGTCACCAGATGCGCATATCATTGCATCGAAGCAGATTGGTAAGACAGCTATTAATAAACCTTTCTTTTCCTTGCTGACTGAAAAGCTGAGGAACGGGAATGATATTGACTGGCTGGGTTTCTGGAACAGTTTTAAAACGGCGGCCAATGTAGATGGGTTTGAAGATTACATTCCGCCCTATAAAAACCTCGGGGCCATTTTTATCAAAGCCTATACAAAAGCCATGGGCGAAGAAGTAGATAAGACGTTTTAAAACAAAGCCGGGTATTCTGACATAGTTTCCGCCTGTAAAGTTTTTTATCTCTTTATCTCTTTTCACTCGTTGACTCTCAGCTTTCTCTTAGTTTTGCCATTTCATCAACAGTAACATCTTGCCGGGGACTAAAAAAACAATTTTTGATTTTGCTTTATTGCGCCGGGTATTCGGGTATGCATCACCGTATAAAAGGAAATTCTATTGGTCGGTGGTGCTTGCGATCGTACTGGCCATCATTACCCCTGTGCGCCCCTTACTGATACAATTAACCGTTGACAGGTACATTGCCCGCTCTGTTGAGAGTATGGTCATTTACATGACCATTATACAGATAGGGTTGCTATTAGTGGAAACAGCGTTGCGTTTTCTTTTTTCATTTATGACTAACTGGCTGGGGCAGTCTGTGGTAAAAGATATGCGGGTGGCAGTATATAAAAAGATACTCGGCCTGAACCTGTCACAGTTTGATAAAACGCCAATCGGGACGTTAACGACACGTACTATCAATGATATTGAATCCATCAACGATATTTTTGCTGAAGGACTGGTGCCGATCATTGCAGACCTGCTTTCTATCGTTTGTGTACTTGGCTATATGTTCTGGGTTGACTGGCAACTAACGCTGATCGCTTTGATCCCGTTCCCGATCATGATCATTGCCACGTACTATTTTAAAGAAAGCATCAACCGTTCTTTTTTTAAAGTAAGAAATGCAGTAGCAGCCCTGAATGCCTTTGTACAGGAGCACCTGACAGGAATGGCCGTGGTACAGGCGTTTTCTGCAGAAGAAAGAGAATTTGCCAAGTTCAAAAAGATCAATAGAGACCACCGCAATGCTAATATCAAAGCGATATTTGCTTATTCTGTTTTCTTTCCATTAGTGGAAATTGTACTAGCCCTGTCAATAGGGCTTGTTGTATGGTGGACTTCAAAAGAAGCGTTGAACCTGCAGCAAAGCCAGCAAGGGGTAGTGGTATCCTTCATTCTTTGCCTGAACCTGCTATTTCGCCCTTTACGGGTATTGGCTGATAAATTCAATGTATTGCAAATGGGCATTATTGCCAGCGAAAGGATATTCAAAGTGCTGGATAATGATGATGTGCCAAAGCCGCCGGAAGGAGGTTATAAAAAGACCCCGGAAGTTTTGAAAGGAGCTATCGGGTTTGAAAAAGTGTGGTTTGCCTATGCTGATGAGAATTATGTATTGAAGAATGTAAGTTTCCGCATCGGTGCCGGAGAAACAGTGGCAATAGTTGGTCATACAGGCAGTGGCAAAACGACTATTATCAGTTTACTGAACCGGCTGTATCATATCCAGAGAGGGTCTATCAGGATCGATGATATCAATATCGGAGACTATGATCTTAACATATTGCGGAAGAATATTGGTGTGGTGTTGCAGGATGTATTCCTGTTCTCCGGCTCTGTAATAGATAACATCACCTTGCGAAATCCTGATATTTCAAAAGAAAAAGTAGAAGAAGCGGCTAAGCTGATCGGAATGCATGACTTTATTATGCGGTTGCCGGGTGGCTATGACTACAATGTCATGGAGAGAGGAGTTACATTATCACTGGGACAACGACAATTATTGTCATTCATCAGGGCCTTATTATATAACCCCTCAGTTCTGATCCTGGACGAAGCCACTTCTTCGGTAGATACAGAGAGTGAAATACTGATACAACACGCCATAGATACCCTTATAAACGGGAGAACATCTATCGTGATCGCCCATCGCCTTTCCACTATCCGGAAAGCGGATAAGATCATCGTACTGGACAGGGGCGAGATCAAAGAAATGGGAAGCCACAATGAGTTGCTTGCGAAAGGAGGATTCTACTCAAAACTTCATGAGATGCAGTTTGAAAAACACAGAGTTATAAGCTGACCAGCTACTGGCACAAAAACCTTGAAATCCGGATTATTTTTGCCCCCTCCCCCTTATCTTTGCGCCAAATTTCAGGAAGGTATGACCATAGTTCGGGCCAAATGCTTATTGGTAGCGGTTTTCAGCTTGTTTTTCACTTCTGTTTTTGCCCAGCCTCATCATCAGGAAGGCGGCGGTGACCAGGGTGAAAAGAAAGAAGAGCATGGCGGGGAGAAAAAGAAGGGTTTTAATGCTACAGAGGTTATTTTTGGCCACGTCCTGAATGCTCATGAGTTCCATTTCATGGATATCGGCGGTCACCCTGTTACCATTCCCCTGCCTGTAATATTGTATTCACCGCAAAGAGGCTTTACCACTTTCATGTCCTCTAAGTTTGAACATGGTCATAAAACACATGAAGGATATGCGATATTGACAGAACATTCCATCAAAGAAATGGACCTGGACCCCAAGAAATTCTTTGTTGGCAGTGTTGTTGGGATAAACGATGCGGGTGAATTTGATCCAAACGTAAAAGTGTATGATCTTTCTTTGACCCGCAACGTGGTGCAGATGTTGTTGGCACTTGCCATCTTTGTATGGATCATGCTGCGTATTGCTAAAAGATATAAAAGCGGTGTGGGAGTTACTTCTGCACCGAGAGGCTCACAGAGTTTGCTGGAACCCGTTATCACTTTCGTTCGTGATGAAGTGGCAAAGCCCAATCTTGGCCACAAATATGAGAAGTACCTGCCTTACCTTCTGACCGTTTTCTTTTTTATTTTGATCAATAACATCTTTGGATTGATACCGGGATCGGCCAATGTAACTGGTAATATCGCTTTTACAGCTGTACTTGGCGTGATATCCTTTGTAGTGATCCTTTTCAGCTCTAACAGTCATTACTGGGGTCATATATTCAACCCGCCGGGTGTACCACTTGGTGTAAAGTTCATTCTGGTACCGGTGGAGTTCCTGAGTGTGTTCATTAAGCCGTTTGCATTGATCATCCGTCTTTTTGCCAACATGGTGGCAGGCCACATTATCATTATCTGTCTGATCTCATTGATATTTATTTTCGGACAACTAAGCCCGATTGCAGGCTGGGGTGCTTCGCCGCTGTCAATAGGATTTACTGTGTTTATATACCTGATAGAAGTGCTGGTGGCATTTTTACAGGCATTTATCTTTACCATGCTGACAGCAGTATTTATCGGGCAGGCGTTTGAAGGCGAGCATCATCATGATGATGCACACGCCGCAGCACATTAAAAGAGTATTTTTTTAATCATTATAAAACAACGATCATGGATTTAATGAGCATGTTCACAATGTTAAGTGAAGTTCCCTGGGCCAATGGCGGTGGTGCTATTGGTGCAGGCTTAGCTGCTATCGGTGCCGGTATTGGTATCGGTCAGATCGGTAAAGGCGCTGTCGAAGCGATTGCCCGTCAGCCGGAAGCTTCTAACGACATTCGTGCCAACATGATCCTGACAGCGGCGCTGGTAGAAGGTGCTGCGCTGTTTGCGATCATCGTAGGCTTCCTTGCAATGGTACTTTAATCATTGCCGGAAAAAATTACTGCATCCAAAGCACAGGGCGGAGGATGCAGTAACTTTAAAAAATCACAAAGAGTAAAACCCCAAATCGCAAACTGAGATTTGGAATCTCTAATCTGGAATTTATAAACTATGCAACTTCTTACTCCTGAATTTGGTTTGTTGATCTGGACCTTGCTGGCATTCCTGATCGTATTCTTTCTGCTGAAAAAAATGGCCTGGCCTGCTATCATCAAGGGTCTTCGTGACCGTGAACAAAGTATTGCTAGTTCATTGGAAACTGCTGAAAAAGTAAAAGCAGAAATGGCGCAGTTAAAAAATGAGAACGAAATGCTGCTTGCAAAAGCACGGGAAGAAAGGGCGCAATTGCTGAAAGAGGCCAGGGAAACAAAAGATAAGATCATCAACGAAGCAAAAGAACAGGCAAAAGCAGAAGCCAACAAGATCATTCTTGAATCACAGGCGGCTATCAATACACAAAAGATGGCTGCGCTAACGGAAGTAAAGAACCAGGTGGGTAAACTGGTAATAGAAGTAACAGAAAAAGTGCTGAGAAAAGAACTCGGAAATAAGGAAGCACAAGAAGCTCATATCAAGGGGCTGGTGAATGAAGTAAAATTAAATTAAGAAACAGGATACAAGGTACAAGAAGGTTTAGCTTGTGTCTTGAAACTTTACAATATGCCTAATCCACGTCTTGCATCCCGCTACGCAAAATCATTACTTGACCTTGCTGTTGAAAAAGGACAGTTGGAGCAGGTATATGCTGATATTATGTGGCTTCGGTCTGCTTGCAAAAGCAACAGAGATTTTGTCAATTTCCTGAAGAGCCCGATCATCAAAAATGATAAGAAAGCAAAAATATTAGAAGCTGTTACCAGCGGGAAAATAAGCCAGCTTACGGCTGCGTTCAACAGGCTGCTGGTTACTAAAAGCAGGGAAAATCACTTACCTGAGATCATTACTGCTTTTATTAAACAGTACAAAGAGCAAAAGGGTATTCGCACAGTAGAGCTAACCACAGCACACCCGGTCAGCAATGAGGTCAAAGATGCCATTATTGCACAGGTAAAAAGATCCGGCGGATTTGATAATATTGAACTGGAAGAAAAAGTGGATGGAAATATCATCGGCGGCTTTAAACTTCAGGTGGAGGATAAGCTGATCGATGCCAGTGTCGCATATGATCTGAAGGCAATAGCCAAGCAATTTGAGAATAACGATTTTATTTATAAGATCAGATAAGGGCAGGCATCTCCGGAAATCATTGACCCGTTTGCATTGCAGGCGGGTTTTTTTATGAACAGACGCCTGTGCGATATATATAATATGTAACTTTAGTTCTTACGCCAAATCAACTGTTATGAAGAAACTTTACTTATCCTTATGGCTCCTGGCTGCGTTTTCTTCCTCTTGCCTCTATGCCCAGAATAATAAATGTGGTTTTGCCGTTACCATGGAACAAGCCCGTGCCAGGGGGTTCAGGGATGATCTGTTTGAAGCTGAAATGACGAGGTTGATCCAGCAAAGAGTACAAAGCCGGTTAACATTTACCGGGCCTGTAACGCTGCCGGTTATCTTTCATGTTATTCATCGCGGGGAAACTGAAGGCGCAGCTGGTTCACAAAACCTCAGCCAGGCTATTATCCAGGCCCAGTTGAATCAGTTGAATGCGGACTACGCAAATCTTTCGGGCTCTTTGTATGGTGTAGCAGCAGATGTGCAGATACGTTTTTGTCTCGCTCAGCAAGACCCGGGTGGTACGCCACTTGCACAGCCTGGGATACACCGGATAAACGGAGTAACACAAGGATGGAGCGATGTGAATACAGGAACAGCTTTTGATACTCCTGGTGAAGTCATTGCATATTTTGACGGTACTATCAAGCCTGCATCGATCTGGGACCCTTACCGCTATATCAATATCTGGACTGCTGATATTAATGCCAGTGGTTTATTGGGCTATGCTTCTTTTCCTGCTCTGAGTACATTGCCTGGTCTGAATAATCTTGAAACAGACCAAACTGCCGGTGTCGTGATTGCGGCGGGCTCTGCAGGCAGCATTTCAACTACAGGATATGCCGCTCCCTATGATCTTGGCCGCACATTGACGCATGAACTGGGACATTTTTTTGGACTTCGTCATATATGGGGTGATGGCGATTGTACTGCTACTGATTATTGTGCTGATACACCACCCCAGGATGGTGAGACAGCAGGTTGCCCTGCCCCGGGCACATTAAACAACTGTACGCCATCAGTTCCTAAGATGTTTGAAAACTATATGGACTATAGCAATGACGCCTGTTTAAATACATTCACCGCTAACCAGGCTACCCGTTGCCAGACAGTAATGGATAACAGTCCCCGGCGTATATCCCTGATCACTTCCAATGCCTGTACACCGCCTGTCGCCAATGCTATATCTTTTTTGACTTCGGCTACGGCTACCAACGAAACGCCGACTGTGTTAACATGCCCCAGGTATAAGGAGGTAACAGTTTCACTGAAGGCAGCAATAGCGGCATCAGGCAATGCAACAGTGACATTCGTAAAAGGAGGCACGGCTACTGATGTAGCGGATTATACCATTACGCCTTCTTCGGTTAGTTTTACAAATGGAGATAATGCTACCAAGAACATCACAGTGAGGATAAATGATGATGCGACTGTAGAAAGTGCCGAGACAATCATACTGACCTATACTATCAGTGGCAGTGGAGTGGTGGCCGGAGCCGGTAATCAGTCACATACTATCACTATCACGGATAATGATCAGGCGCCCGTTATTAATAACAACGGTACCCTCACTGTTTTCAGTCAGAATTTTGATGGTGCTGTATCAGGATGGTCAACGGGGTCTTTCATTGGAACACCCGGTGTTAATGTATGGACCATCAGTGGTAATGGCGGTGCCGGGATAACAGGTGGTTCAGCGCATATTACCAACAATACCGGAACCAACCTCCTCAATTATGATAATACCAGTACTTCTGATGTAATACTCATCAGCCCATTCATGACAACCACCGGAGGAGCAAACCTTACACTTTCATTTAAATACAAGTCTGAAGGGGAGTTTGACGGATCTACTTACTGGGATTATGGGCGCATCATGTATTCGCTGGATGGAAGTGTTTTTTCCACTATTTTAAACGGGGCAAATCCTTACAGATTTCAGGGGGCAACTGCGGCTACAACCGCCACAATACCTTTACCGGCAGCGTTGAATAATACAACTTTCAAACTGGGTTTCCGCTGGACGAATGATAATCTTGACGGGACGCCTCCTCCTTTCCTGATTGATGAAGTAGTTGTTTCTACAGATGCCACGAGGATCGAAAGTACCGTGAGCCAACCGGTGACAGAAAACGTATTCAGCAACCAGGATGTTTATCTGAAAAGCTCTGCAGACGGACAAATACTGGCAAGGATCCAGAATGCCAATGCTGATATTGGTTGTCTTACTGCTACATTAACACAGGCCGGCAATACAAGAGTGGCTGTTACCACCAATACAGGCGGGTACCTGCGGACAGAGAAAGTGATCCAGATCTCTCCGGCGGTGGCCAATACATCTGTGACATACACTGGTACACTTTATTTTAGCACTGCTGAATTGCAGGCGTGGATAAATGCCGGGGTACCATTGAATACATTAAAGATCCTTAAAGTAACAGATGGTACAAGCCTCGCAAGTACATTGAATGCTTCCAATTCGCAGATCATTACGCCGACGTTTAGTGACCAGTCTGCTTCGGACTATTATGCATTTACAGGTAATTTCACAGGCTTCTCGCAGTTCATGCTTGCTTCTCCTACTATCAGTTTGCCAGTTGATCTGCTTACATTTGAAGCCAAAGCTCTTAAAAAGTCAATTGTACTGAACTGGAGTACATCGCAGGAATTAAACAATAAGGGGTTTGCGATTGAAAGAAGTGCTGACGGTACCGGTTTTGAAAAGATCGGATGGGTGGATGGAAGGATCACCACAAATAGCAGAACCGATTATACTTATACAGATAATTTTGTTCAGCCCGGGATTCTTTATTACTACCGTCTGCGACAAACGGATATTGATGAAAGAACAAAGCTTTCGATGACAAGACAAGCCAGAATTGTTGAATCCGGGGTGTCGCTTACGGTTACGCCTAATCCGGCCACAGCCGTCGTAAACCTCTTTATTTCAGGTTCCGCAGTACCGGCAGATATACAGCTTATGAATATGCAGGGACAGCTGGTAAGGAAATGGAGCCAGGTCAACGCTTCTGCGGCTCCTGCAAAACTGAATATCAGCGGGCTGGCCGGCGGGGTTTATATGCTCCAGGTCCAGCTGCCTGCTGAGAAACTGGTGGAAAAAGTCATAATCAGGTAACCCTTTCAGGGTATAAAAGAGCAGGGAAAAAGGGGTGGATTCTTTCCATCCCTTTTTTTGTTTCTCCGGGTGTGTTACCCTACTTTTGCAGCCTGAAAATCAGGATTACAATCGCTTTTAAAAATTATAAAGCAACCGGAATATGGCAGATATTAAACCAGATGAAATAAGTGCGATACTGCGCCAGCAGTTGAGCAATTTTAACGCCAGTGCTGACCTTGAAGAAGTAGGTACTGTTTTGCAGGTAGGTGATGGTATTGCCCGTGTATATGGGCTTGGTAATGTTCGTTATGGTGAACTGGTAGAATTTGAGAATGGCGTTCGTGCCATTGCTTTGAACCTTGAAGAAGATAACGTAGGTGTGGTATTGATGGGAGAGACCGGTAACATTGAGGAAGGAGCAAAGGTGCGTCGTACTGGCCAGATCGCTTCCATCAAAGTAGGTGAAGGAATGGTAGGCCGAGTCGTGAATACATTAGGTGAACCAATAGACGGTAGGGGGCCAATCACCGGGGAACGTTATGAAATGCCATTGGAAAGAAAGGCGCCGGGTGTAATTTTCCGCGAACCGGTGAAAGAACCTTTACAAACAGGTATCAAAGCTATCGACGCAATGATCCCGATCGGTCGTGGCCAGCGTGAGCTGATCATTGGCGACCGCCAGACCGGTAAGACGGCTATCGCTATTGACACTATCATTAATCAGAAAGAATTTTTTGCAGCAGGAAAACCTGTTTACTGTATATATGTAGCTATCGGCCAAAAGGCATCTACCATTGCCGGTGTGATGAAAACCTTACAGGATGCCGGCGCCATGGATTACACGGTGATCGTTGCGGCTTCTGCATCTGACCCTGCTCCGCTGCAATTCTATGCTCCGTTTGCCGGTGCTGCTATAGGAGAGTTTTTCCGTGATACCGGACGTCCTGCCCTGATCATTTATGATGATCTTTCCAAACAGGCTGTAGCTTATCGTGAAGTATCATTATTGCTTCGCCGTCCTCCTGGGCGTGAAGCTTATCCGGGTGACGTTTTCTACCTGCATAGCCGTTTGCTGGAAAGAGCGGCTAAAGTGATCAGTGATGATAAAGTAGCCAGGAACATGAATGACGTACCTGATTCTATCAGGCATATGATCAAAGGCGGCGGTTCATTAACGGCGCTGCCGATCATCGAAACACAGGCTGGCGACGTATCTGCATACATTCCTACCAACGTGATCTCTATTACCGACGGTCAGATATTCCTGGAAACAAACCTTTTCAACTCAGGTATCCGCCCTGCGATCAACGTGGGTATATCTGTAAGCCGTGTGGGTGGTAATGCGCAGATCAAATCGATGAAGAAAGTTGCCGGTACATTAAAACTTGACCAGGCTTTGTACCGTGAGATGGAAGCTTTTTCCAAATTCGGTGGTGACCTGGATGCTGCTACAAAGAATGTACTGGACAAAGGCGCCCGCAACGTTGAGATCTTGAAACAACCTCAGTATTCACCGTTCCCGGTAGAAAAACAAGTAGCGATCATTTATCTCGGTACGAACGGGTTGATCAAAGATGTACCGGTAAGGAAGGTAAAAGAATTCGAAGAACATTTCTTAATGGAGATGGAGAATAAACTGCCTGAAGTAATGGCTGAATTCAAAAAAGGAAATTTGCCGGAAGATGGTTTGAAGAAGATGGTGGAGCTCGCCAATGGCCTGATCCCTCAATACAAATCATAGTCTTTTCAAACAGATATATATTTTTCAGGCGGCTGATGATTCATCAGCCGCTTTTTTGTATTAATCTAAGCCGGAAGGGCAGACTTTTTTACTCCTAAATAACTGATAGTCATTTATACTGGTATAAATACTGCAGTAAATACGCTTATTTTTTAGAAAAAACACTCGTAAAACTTGCAACAGTAAATACCGTATTATATCTTGTGGTTGAATTCGAAGAAACCCTAAGAAAACAGTATAATCCGATCATGAAACAAGCCACACTAAAAAAAGGGTCATTCACCCGTGTCTGTTTCTCCAATCAATAAGTCGGTTTAATTGCTTTCAGGGATGAAGTCCATAAAGTCTATGATTGCCCTAAACAATCTTGTACTTTAAACCGTGAGCAATGAAAACTTTTTTACAAACAAAACAACACTTCATCACCCTGATGCTGATGATAATGATTTCGGCTTCAGGCATGATCTCCCAGGCTCAAACCGGAACAGGGGGTGTGCCCGGAAGCGGCACAGTTACCACCACTCCCAGTCTTTCTTTTACTAATGCAAGCTTATATTCTGGCCAGGCCGGGACTGTAGGAGCAATTTACAGGTTTCCTTCTGTGAACAGCAACCTGGATGCATTTGTAAAGATCAACGATCGTTCTTCTTCTCTTGTAAAGCTGGAAAGTATTGATCTGACGAATACCGGTTTCAGCAAAGCTTTTCAGCCAGAGATATCTTACAATAATGGCAGTGTGAGCAGCGCTTCCAACTGGTGGATGGAATTTGAAATCAGCTTTGTTAATAAGAACACCACTACCCCTGCTACGATCAGTACATTCAAAGCAACAGCACTGGATATAGATGGAGATAATAACAGGTTGAGGGAATGGGTTTCCTTTAATAATCTTAGTTCATATACTATGGAGAGCAACTCTCCTTTAACGGTCACCAGCCTGATGCAAACCATTTCTGGTATTCTCCAGCCTGTCACTACTTTTACCGGGGTTACAAACCAATATAATGGTATTGATACAGCCCAGACCGGCCTGATGGTGACAACCACTTATGATAATAAGAGTTCTTTCAGGTTTAGAGTAGGAGCTTCTACGAGCGGCTCTGCAAGTGTTACAGACAGAATGTATGCCGTATGGTTCAAAGACTTTACTTACAATGCACCACAGATCACTACTTTGCCAGTAGAACTGATCTCATTCACTGCTTCATTAAACAGCAATAATAAAGTTGACCTGAAATGGAGAACTGCTTCAGAGAACAACGTGAGTCATTTTACGATCGAAAAAAGCTACGATGGTAAAAGTTTTTCGGATGCAGGCCTCGTCTTCGCCTATGGTAATTCAACCACAGAGAAAAGCTATAGCTTTTCTGATAATATCAGCAATACGCAACAGTTCATTATTTATTATCGTCTGCGTTCTACAGACATTGATGGCAAAACACAATATTCAGAAATAAGGCTCATCCGTATCGGTAAAAAAGGGGAAGAAGTGAAAATGGTCACTTACCCTAACCCTGTTACGAATGAACTACGGGTGACTGTTCCGGCTTCCTGGCAAGGCAAAGAGTTGTTACTGGAAGTGTTTAATCAGAATGGCCAGCGCATCAAAGCTGCTAAGAGCGGAAGTGCCAGCCAAACCGAGACCATTAACGTAAGTGACCTTGCAAAAGGATTTTATGTAGTGAAAGCAAGCTGCGGAGAAGAAACCGCACAGCAAAAGGTCGTAAAAAACTAATTCTCTTCCATCAGATACTAATACGAGTCCCCGGGTCCAGTTCTCTGGACCCGGTTTTATTTAAAAATATTTTGGTTTATAATGTAAACTACTTTATGTTTGTGCCGGAAATCAAAAACCAGACTTATGAGCACTTTCAAAACCGGCCTTCTGCTATTGCTACTGACGGGGAGTACCATCCTGGTAAATGCACAGGTGACTGTAAGCGGAAAGGTGATGGATCGGAAAAAGCCATTGGCAGGAGTAAATGTAGTATTAAAGGACTCTTATGACGGGGCAACTACAGATTCATCCGGAAAATTCTCTTTTAAAACCACCGAAAAGGGGGAATTCATTCTTGCTGTTACCTCGGTAGGTTATAAACCCTTTGAGCAAAAAATAAAACTGGAAGGCGCTCCAGTGACCGTTGATATTATTTTAAAAGAAGAAGTGACCGAGCTTAGCGCTGTTATTGTTTCCGCAGGAACTTTTGAAGCCAGTGACCGTAAGAAAGCAGTAGCAGTTCTTGACCCGATAGATATTGTGACCACAGCCAGCGCCAATGGCGATATAACCGGGGCATTGAAAACATTACCCGGTGCCCAGCAGGTTGGTGAAAGCGAGGGTTTATTTGTCCGGGGTGGTACAGCTGCTGAAACAAAAACTTTTATTGACGGTACCCTTGTGAATAATTTCTTTTACAGCAGTGTACCGAATATTGCACAATTTGGCCGGTTCTCCCCATTTATATTTAAAGGAACGGTTTTTAGTACAGGTGGTTACTCTGCTTTATATGGGCAGGCTCTGTCCTCTGCATTAATACTTGAATCGATCGATCTGCCCGATCGTTCTTCTGCCAATCTTAGCCTTAGTGTTTTGAACTGGGGTGGTGGTTATCAGCACCTGGCCAAGAATAAGAAATCATCATGGGGAGCCAGTTATAGTTATACTGACCTGTGGCTGGCCTTTAAGGTGATCAAACAAAAACAAGATTATTCCAAAGTGCCGGCCTATCATAATGCCGATGCCAATTTCCGTATCAAAACTTCCAATACGGGTATGCTGAAGTATTACGGGTATTTCAGCAGTAACAGGCTGGCGTTTACTACAAATAGTATTGATTCACTGGGGTACAAGGACAGGTTCAGCATCGGCAATACCAACCATTATCATAACCTGAACTGGCGGGAATCACTTGGTAAAAGATGGAAAGTAACCGCTGGTATTTCTTATACAAATAACAAAGACGATATCAGCAGCGGCATGCAGGATGCCAATGAGAATGACGCGATACCCGGCGGACTGGAGTTTAAAAAATTTGATGTGGACACCCGTGGCAACTATTTCAATGCCAAATTAGTTTTTGAAAAAAGACTGAAGGGTCTGAGCGCTATCCGGTTTGGGCATGAATACAATTATACCCACGATAAACTGGTTTACACCTCTTACAATAACCAGCAATATCCGTCTTCAATAAAAGGTAATATTCATTCCGTATTTGCCGAAAGCGATATTTATATCACCAATGGTTTGGCTGCCAAGATCGGGACAAGATTTGAATATTCGTCATTGCTGGATAAAACCAACTTTGCACCGAGGGCATCGCTTGCCTATAAGTTAGGCAAAGGCGAACAGGTGTCCGTAGCCTATGGTGTTTTTTACCAGAACCCTGAAAGAAGGTACCTGCCTTCTCCCAACGAACTGACCTTTATGAAGGCTACCCATTATATTGCCCAGTACCAGAAGGTTGTTAACCAGCAGTCATTCCGGGCGGAGATATTTTACAAGAAGTATGATGATCTGGTGAAGACCGGGAACAGTAATGGACAGGAAACGGCGCTTAATAATAATGGGTATGGCGATGCAAAAGGGATCGAGTTCTTCTGGCGGGATAAAAAGAATATCAAAGGGGTTGACTACTGGATATCCTATTCTTACCTGGATACAAAAAGAGATTTCCTGAATTTTCCATCTGCCATTACGCCCAACTTTGCAGCAAAGCATACTTCATCTTTAGTGATCAAAAAGTTTGTGCAAAAATGGAAAATGAACCTGAATACCGCTTACAACTTTGCCAGCGGCCGTCCTTATTATCATATCGGCTTTGACGGATCCAATTATAAATTCAATGACAGGGGTACGATACCTGATTACCACAATGTAAGCTTCGCTATCAATTACCTGCCCTTTATCGGCAAACAAAATGCAAGATCATTTACCGTATGGGTGCTGCAGGTAAGCAATATATTCAACATCAAACAAACCTACGGCTACCAATACTCTTACAACGGGTACCGGAAAGAGGCCATCGTGCCTACCTCGAGGATGTTTGTGTATATCGGATGCTTTATCAGCTTTGGGGTTGACAGAAGCGATGATGTTATCAATAATAGCCTTAATTAAAAAAAATAAATATGGAACACTATTCAACCACTCCGCCGGATAAAGACCCGAATCTATGGGAGATAGCCCGCAAAAGGGCTTCGTTTAAGTCACATCTTATTACTTACCTTGTCGTCAACGCATTCCTGTGGGCCTTGTGGTTTTTCTCTCATGGCCACGATCGTGCCGACCAGTGGCCCTGGCCATTATGGCCCACCCTTGGATGGGGAGTAGGTATAGTATTTAATTATTTTGGCGCTTATGTTTACCCGGAAGTGAATTCTGCCGAAAGAGAATATGAGAAACTAAAAAGAAAACAGTAACCATTATCTTAAATTATATTATCATGAAAAAGTTATTATTACTGATGCCTCTTTCGCTCCTGACGTTCGTCTCATTTGCTCAAAGCGAAAAGTATGTAAAGGCGATGGAAAAATTAGTGCCTTCGGTTGATACGGTATGGAATGTGGACCAGCTGAAAGAATTATCCAATAGTTTTGAACGCATAGCCGATGCTGAAAAGACCCAATGGCTTCCTTATTATTATGCAGCATTGACCCGTGTGAATGCGGGGTATGCCATCATGATGAGCGGAGCCACCGGGGCAGATAAGACCGACCCTGAAGGAAATAAAGCACAGGAACTGATCACAAAAGCTGAAACACTAAGTAAGGACAACTCAGAAATATTTATTGTCAAAAAACTGATCGCCACACTCATGATGGTTGGCGACCCGATGAACCGGTACATGACCTATGGCCCGGCTGCTTCGGAAGCGCTGGAAACTGCCAAAAAGCTGAACCCGGAAAACCCGCGGGTTTACCTGCAGGAAGGCGCCGATAAGATAAATACACCTGAACAATACGGCGGTAATAAAGAAGAAGGAAAAAAACTGATGGAAGAAGCGAAGAAGAAATTTGAGACGTTCAAACCGGAAAGCAATATCCACCCGAACTGGGGACGGGGGCAGGTACAATATTATCTTTCCCGATAAAATAAATCAACAGCATCCGCCAGAGGGCGGGTGCTTTGTCGTTTTCTAAAATCATGCAAATGACCGAAGAAAAATTCTCACCGGAACAAAGCCTGCAACTGATCCAATCCATGATCAGCAAGACACGGCAAAGCATGTCTGACAACAGTATTTACTTTCTTGTATGGGGATGGCTGACGTTTGCCGCCTGTACCGGGCAATTCATACTGAAGCATATCTTCCAGTATGAGAAACACTATATGGTGTGGCTGGTGACCGTTATCGGGATCGGCTTTTCTATTTATCAAACAAGGAAGGAGGACAGGACCATCAAAGCCAAAACTTATGTTGATGAAAGTATGAGTCATCTGTGGGCAGGTATGGCAATCAGCTTTTTTGTATTGGGCATGATCCTTTCCAAACTGGGATGGGGCACAGCCGTTTTTCCTTTTTTTATCATGCTGTACGGGCTGGGCACATTTGTATCAGGCAATATCATCCGCTTCAAACCCCTGATCATAGGCGGATTGATCGCTTTTGCGCTGGCAATCGGTTCCACTTTCGCCGGCTATGATCACCAGATGCTGTTTGGCGCCGCTGCTATCCTGATCAGTTATATCATTCCGGCTCACCTGTTGCGCCGAAAAATCAAAACTGTCAACTCATAATTCTCCAGCTATGGAACAACAGGAAAAACAACTGACCGAGAAAGAAAGCCTTGCTCTCATTGCTACCATGATCAATAAGGCGAAGGACTCTTACCATGACACCGGTATCGGCGCTATGATGTGGGGTGGTCTTATCGCTATCTGCTCGCTGGTGAAATTATCAGAGATACATTTTGGTTACGAGCTGCCGTTTGATATCTACCTGCTGACGATCATTGCGGTGATTCCCCAGATATTCATCACGATCAGGGAGAAGAAAGAACGTAAGGTCAAATCGTATGATGACGCTTATATGGATTATATCTGGCTTGGGTTTGGCATCTGTATCTTCCTGCTGATCTTTATTATCAACAATGTGTTCCGGGTGTGGCAACCCGTGGCCGAAGAATACCGGCAACTCACGGGGCACCGGCCGTTTTTCCGTTTTAATGAATTCATTTCACCCTTATTTCTCCTGTTGTATGGATTGCCGACTTTTATTACCGGTGCTGCGTGTAAATTCAAACCCATGCTATGGGGTGGTATTTTTTGCTGGGCCTGCTGTATCATCACTATTTATACATCCATCAAAGCGGACCTGCTGCTGACCGCCGCATCTGCGATCATGGCATGGCTGATACCGGGGATCTTAATGGAAAAAGAATACCGTCACTATAAAAGAGAGCAAGCGACAATGCATGTTTAAAGACCTGGACCCTATATTACACTCGCAGCTCAGGCTTGCCGTCGTATCACTGCTGATCAGTGTTAAGGAGGCGGAATTCACTTTTTTAAAAGAAAAGACCAATGCCACGGCCGGAAACCTGAGCGTGCAGATACAAAAACTGAAAGACGCCGGTTATATTGAAGTGATCAAACAGTTCAAGGATAATTACCCGCAAACTATCTGCCGGATCACCCCTACTGGGGTCGGTGCGTTTGAAGAGTATGTGAAGAACCTGCAAACTTATTTAAGCGCCAGGTAAAATATACTGCATGCTGATTTTTTTATTGTTCAAACTGATCCATGTCATTGCTGTTACCCTTTTCCTGGGCAATATTATCATCGGCCTTTACTGGATGCGGCTTGCTGTCTCCAGCAAAAACCTGTCAACGATATCGCATACTATGAAGGGGATCATACAAGCTGACAGATGGTTCACTATACCCGGCGTTATCATCATTACAGCCGGAGGCATACTGGCAGCTATCCATGGCCACTATCCCCTGCTACGAACGGGGTGGATATTCTGGTCGCTTGTTATGTTTACCTTTTCAGGTATCGTCTTTTCCTGGAAACTTGTACCGCTGCAGCAAAAGATATACAGAATGGCAAGGGATGTACAGCCGGGAGCACAAGAAAATTTTCCCTGGAAAGAATTTTACAGCCAATACCAATTATGGAAATGGTGGGGTGCTGCAGCTTTAATCACACCACTGGCGGCGATGGCCATGATGATCCTGAAAGTGCCGGCTACCACATTTTTCTTTGAATAAGCGATGGCTGAGATAAAGAACAACAACCCCCCTATAAAAGAAGGCCCTTTAGACAAAGGGCCTGTTTTTTTGGTGCTCTAAGTGTATAAAAATAGTGATCAACGAGGATCACCCCTCAAAAGATTTCTGTTCACTGCTATAAGCGTGCCGTGACAGAAGAATAATTTATGCTGCCATTTTTCTGAATGATCTTTATGCGGTACGATACCTGCTGCGCTCTTTTTTCAAAAAAACGGTAACTATAACTGCCAGGCTGTTCTGCTGCAAATACAAGGGCGGCCATCACAAATGTTTTACCATCAGCGCTTCGCTCCACTTCGAACATGTCTGCTGCCTGGTTGTTGCCTGCTACCCAGTTCAATGAGACCTTTCCTTTTTCCAGGGTAGTTTTCAGATCCGTAATGATGACCAAAGAAGAATCTTCATGAAGCGACCGCCGACCTGCCTGAGAAGACTGCGGATGCTGGGCAAATAAGGCAGGTCCTGTGATCATAGTCAGAATAGCAATAAAAAATACAGCTCGTGAATGTCTCATTTCTGCAGGGTTACCGAAAAATCAGTTTACGGTTTTTGCCACAGAAGATCAGACGATGTTTTTTAGTTACCGGTCGGGATCACATTCCAAATACCGAATCGTAGTTCTACGTACTTTTTCGCTTTTGCATGTGGTTTTCCGAACCGTTCACAAACGTAGTGAGCGGGTGCTGTTTTTGCAAGAGAAACGAGATAAATTTTTTTACGATAGCAAAGACTTATAAAAATATTCCTGATGATTTACAATGATCAACCGGACATTGGACTCTTTATTATCATTTATTCCAGGAAGGGCTGCAGGTTCCGGAGCAAGATGTTTATATCAGTCAGTAGGTTGACTGAAGTCAGTAATTCAGCGAAAAGCGAAAAGGAATTTTGCTACCTGATCTCAGTACTGTATTTCTTATATCCGATGATGACCATTTCTGATCCAATGCGATTATATGTGTTACGAATTAACCAGGCCGATACCCATGAGAAACGAGGCGCATGAATTTCATACTTTCAGCGGCCAACCCGGGAACGATTTCCGCGCAGCATCGACCCACACCTGCTTTTCCCTTCATAAATGTGTGAGCCAGGCAGTACCTGAACTGGTTTCGGGTGTACCAGCAGAAAAAAACACGATCATCAATGATGTGTATGAAGACCTGTTTGTGTGTACCCACAAAGAGACATTAAACGCCATACTGGTGCGACTTGGCAAAGCAATTATAAAGGCCAGTCAAAACAGTATCATTCATATTTCAGCCAAGCCGATCGGAAATATTTTACTGGTACATTTTAAAAGTAACCATGCCCATCATAGCCAGGAGCTCACCCAGAGCCTTCAGCAAACAGAAGCGCTGGCAGAACGGTTAGGCGGCTGTATCACTATCAGCCATAACGGGAAGTACGGAATGGACCTTGCTTTTACTTTTGTGAATCATTGATACCGTATTCATTTTTCTTCCTTTCTTACTACGGGTGAAGATCCTGTACAAACCGGGGCTGCTGCCCAAAAAATCCATCCCGGTATTCACCGGCATTACAGTGGCTTTATCCATGCTTCAGAGTGGGCTTTGCCTGCCTTTAACCTGATCTGCAGAAGCGGTCAAAACGGCTGCATTGAACAAAGCTGAATGATCGTTCCATTGACGGCTTAAGCGGCATAAACGGCCGGTTGATTTTTACCTGTAAGCCCTGCATTTTATTCTTGTATTGCAATTGCACATCATGCAGGCATCAAGCTAGCTGAGGCAAGTATGGTGAAAAGGTTTGTACAGGATGTACCTCATAAACATGCTGATCATTTCAACTTAACAAAAAAAAGATGGCAAGACAAAAAGGGATCCTTCCCTTGCAGGGAACGATCGGCAATATCACGTTCTTCAAATCGAAGGACGGATACATGGCCAGGGAAAAGGGGAGTTTAGATGCGCAGCGCATTGCCAATGACCCGGCGTTTCAACGCACCCGTGAGAACGGAGCCGAGTTTGGCAGGGCCGGCAAAGCCGGGAAGGTGTTGCGTAATGCGCTTCGTGCATTATTGCAAAATACCAGTGACAGCCGTATGATCGCCCGGCTGACGAAAGAAATGGTGAAGGTGATACAGGCGGATGCAGTAAATCCAAGAGGGATGCGTAATGTGATCGACGGGGAAGCAGAGCTGCTGACCGGTTTTGAATTCAATGCGAACAGCAAACTCGGGACAACGCTGTATGCACCTTTCACTGCGACGATCAACCGAGTGACGGGAGAGCTGACCGTAAACCTTGCAGCTTTCATACCTGCGAACATGGTAGCTGCACCATCGGGCACCACGCATTTCAAGATCACTTCTGCGGGAGCGGAAATTGATTTTGAAAATGAAACGTACACGGCCCAAACGGCCAGTACAGCGGAACTACCGTGGAATGCGACAGCAACGGCAATCATCAACCTGGTGAATGCCGTAACGGCCAACAGTACAAAGCCGTTGTTCCTTATTGTTGGAATCGAGTTTTTCCAGCAGGTGAACGGGGCGATTTATTCGCTGAAGAACGGATCGTTCAATGCGCTGGCGGTGGTGAAGGTGAGCGGGGAGTAGGTTGCTTCCTGCTTCGCTATGCTCGCAGTTCGCAATGACGGCGTTATTTTTTAATTACTGAAACACAAACAACATGAAACTGGAGCTTATCAGGACATACTACCCGAAGGGAACGAACGGGGACATTTTCCTGAACGGAAAGAAGGTATGCTCTACCATTGAGCTACCGTGGAAAGACAATGCACCTCAAGTGTCGTGTATCCCGGAAGGTATTTATGAACTGAGAAAAAGATACACCCCGCGATTCGGGAAACATTTCATTTTACTGAATGTACCCCAACGAAGCTATATTCTATTGCATGCTGCGAATGATGCTT
>JAEUVK010000061.1 GCA_016787135.1 Chitinophagaceae bacterium
ATCCCCGGCCCTTCATAAATAAATCCCGTCCACACCTGCACCAGCGCAGCGCCTGCATCCAGCTTTTCTTTCGCATCGGTCCCCGTAAAAATTCCACCGCTGGCGATCACAGGGATTTCTCCTTTTGTTTTTTCACAAATATATTTTACTACTTCGGTGCTTCTTTGTTGCAAAGGCAAACCACTCAGCCCCCCTGCACCCATACGGGTAAGTTGTGAGTGGTCAGTGGTCAGTCCTTCACGACTGATCGTGGTGTTGGTGGCAACGAGCCCGTCTAATTTTATTTCAAGTGCCAGATCAATGACGTCATCGATCTGCTCCTGTGTAAGATCAGGTGCAATTTTTAAAAATATAGGTTTAGCTGCTGCTTTGCCGTTATTGATCATCTGCAGGTGTACGAGTATTTTCCTCAATGATTCTTTTTCCTGCAGCTCTCTGAGACCCGGTGTGTTCGGCGAACTGACGTTAACCACAAAATAGTCAACATACGGATGCAGTTCTTTAAAGCATATCTCATAGTCCTTCCACGCTTCTTCGTTGGGCGTGATTTTATTTTTTCCAATATTTCCCCCAATGATCAGTCCCGTCATACTGCTTGCGCCTTGTGTCTTGTATCTTGTATCTTTTGTCCTCCATTTCTTCAATCGCTCCGCTACCACCTTCACGCCATCATTATTAAATCCCATCCGGTTGATCAGGGCCTTGTCTTTTGGTAAACGAAATAACCTGGGTTTTTCATTCCCGGGTTGTGGCAACGGGGTTACTGTTCCTATTTCCACAAAACCAAAACCCAGCGCTTCCAGTTCTCTTAAATATTTTGCATTCTTATCAAAACCGGCGCCGAGACCCACCGGGTTTTTGAACTTCAGCCCGCAAACTGACCATTCACCACTCAGCACTGACCTGTTGGTAAATAGTGAACTGATCAGCCCTTTCAACCCTATGCTGCACAACAGTTTCAGGCTGGTCATGGAAAAATGATGGACACCTTCAGGGGAAAATTTGAACAGAATGTTACGGAGGAGATTATACATACCGGGCTGCGAAGATAAACGAACTTTAAGAGATGTATTTGGTTGTAATAATTGAAGAACTTATTTTTGAGATAGAAAGTTGCATAAACAACCATATCAGCGACTACCGACTCAAAACTCTTAACTCAAAACTCATAACTGTTCTCTCATGCAGGAAGCATACATAATAGCTGGTTTTCGCAGCGCCGTTGGTAAAGCCAAACGGGGAGGATTCCGTTTTTATCGCCCGGACGACCTGGCGGTAGATGTGATCAAAGGATTGATGGCATCAGTGCCGCAGCTTGAAGCCAAAAGAGTGGATGATGTGATTGTGGGCAATGCAGTGCCTGAAGCGGAACAGGGTTTACAGTTCGGAAGGATTATTTCTGCCCGTGCATTGGGCTTTGATGTCCCGGGGGCTACAGTGAATCGTTATTGCGCATCCGGCCTCGAAACCATTTCTATGGCCACTGCGAAAATAAGAATGGGCATGGCTGATTGCATCATTGCCGGTGGTACCGAGAGTATGAGCTTAGTGCCAACAGCGGGATGGAAAACAGTTCCGGCTTATTCTATTGCGAAAGATGAACCCGATTATTATCTCAGTATGGGATTAACGGCTGAAGCCGTGGCCAAAGAATATAAAGTGAGCCGTGAAGACCAGGATGAGTTTTCTTATCACTCTCATCAGAAAGCGATCAATGCCATCAGGAGCGGGTATTTTAAAAGCGGTATTCTTCCCATTAATGTGGAAGAAGTGTATGTGGATGAAAAAGGGAAAAGACAAAAAAGAAATTATACGGTAGATACCGATGAAGGGCCAAGAGCAGATACATCTGTCGAAGTATTGGCGAAACTGAAACCGGCATTTGCTGCAGGTGGTGTGGTCACAGCCGGTAATTCATCACAGACATCCGATGGCGCAGCCTTTGTGATCGTGATGGGAGAGAAGATGATGAAGGAACTGGGATTGAAACCTATCGGCAGACTGGTGGCCTGTGCGTCTGCAGGCGTTCATCCCCGCATCATGGGCATTGGCCCGGTAGCGGCGATACCCAAAGCATTGAAGCAGGTAAATATGAGTTTGAATGATATTGATCTGGTAGAACTCAATGAAGCCTTCGCTTCGCAGGCATTGGCCGTGATTCGTGAGGTCGGCCTGGACCCTTCGAAAGTAAATATCAATGGCGGGGCTATTGCATTAGGACATCCATTAGGCTGTACCGGCTGCAAACTCACCATACAGGTGTTGAATGATATGAAGCGGCTGAATAAAAAATATGGGATGGTGACAGCCTGTGTCGGCGGCGGCCAGGGTATTGCCGGGGTGATCGAGAATATTCAGTAAACAGTCATAGGAGAGATACAATGGACGGGAGCAGTGATGCTCCCGTTTTTTTGTTTGGATGATCGCAGTTGGAGGCAGGCAGGTTATTCCGTCATACCACCCTTTTCATTCTGAACAGCAACACCATATCGTATTGCCGTTTCAAGTATATGAATGTTTATATCTTTTAGAGCTTTGAATCTAACACAATATCCGGTAACAGTTGCTTTGCCTAATTTCTTTCCATACGTTTTGAGTAAGTATGTCTTATCTTTTATACCCATGATATAGACGGATATCCCGGTTGTATTCGCACTCAAACCAATTTGATAAAACTCCCTCGTTGTTCCATCCGCATATTTTATGGTGAAAGATCCATATCCAATATTAGGGTTGGAAACAGTTTTGCCTTTGTCGTTTTTGCCATCTAAGAACCATAATTTACCTGCCGGTAACACTTGAAGCATGAGCCTGTGCAATGCTTGCATGTCACTGCGTTTGGGTTCAGGCTGGCTGGCAATATACTTTTTGATTTGCTCCTGTACGTTCATGCTGGCTCCGGTTTAAAGTGCAGATCATTTTTTGGATAAAGTTGTCAATAGATTTTCCAGGTTATTCATTGACATTTTAAATCCTTCTGTAAAGCCCATTTCGATCATTTTCTCCATACGGGCAAGCGATTCATTGTAAATAACGATATGCACTGTTGTCTTTCCGTCTTGTTCACTGAAAGTGTAATCCCATTCCGAACCAGGCAATTGAGGATTTTCATTTTCGTCTGCAAAGGCATTGAACATTTTGAAATTGGTCTTTGGGCTGATGGAAGTGTATCGCTGAATTGCCCAGCGCTCATGTCCTTCCGGACTTATCATTGCATAAAACCTTCGCCCGCCAACTTTGAAGTCCATAAATTTTGTTTTTGCCACAAATGGTTTCGGAGCCACCCATTGGTCAAGTAGTTCTGCTGTGGTAAAAGCATCCCATACCAGCGAAAGTTCGGCATCAAATTCCCTGGTTATGAATACCGTTTTTGCAGCTTTGTCAACGGTAAAGTCAAATAGCAGATGGCTGTTCATTTTTTTTGTTTTTTCATTGTTGATAATACTTTGTCGAGTTGATCAAACTTCGCCTCCCAGATTTTTCTGAATTGCTCTATCCATATATCCATTTCTTTAAGTTTGCCGGCTTCAAGCTGGTAATATATTTCCCGTCCCCGTTGCTCCTGTTTCACTACTTCACACTCGGTGAGTATTCTCAGGTGTTTGGAGATCGCTTGTCTGGTAGTATGAAAATTTTCTGCAATGGCGTTCGGTGTCATAGCCTGTAAAGCGATCAGTGTAATAATGGCCCGTCTTGTCGGGTCGGCTATTGCCTGGAAAACATCCCGTCTCATACTGATTGAATTTTTATTTGAGAAACCGATTGGTTGCAAATATATATGCAACTATTTAGTTTCGCAAATTTATTTTCAAAAAACAATTTGGGGAAGTTTGAAACCGCAGGCGGGGCTGTATTGATATTCTGTGATTCGTTCAGCCGCCATAGCGCCGGGCATAGAAAAGGACTGACTGCAGAACATGAGGAGTGGCATGGTTGTAAAATCATAAGGACCACATCGCAAAGCAGGCAGCTGTTTTTAAATAAACTAAGACTGATGCAGGTAGCTTTCTGAAAAATGGGAGACTACAAATAGGATGCGGAGCTGATTAATAAAA
>JAEUVK010000108.1 GCA_016787135.1 Chitinophagaceae bacterium
TAACCGTTGGGGTGAGATAGTTTTTGAAAGACACGATTTCCCGGTGAATAATGCTTTATCCGGATGGGATGGAACTTACAAAGGCAAAAAACCGCAGCCGGATGTATATGTCTACCAGGTAGAAGTATTCTGTGATAATGGCGAACTGATAAAACTTAATGGTAACATAGCGCTTATATTATAAAATGAAAAGTGTCCTGAAAATAGCATTTGCTTCTTATTGCTCGCTGATCTCGCTCAGCGTCATATCACAGGACATTCATTTTTCCCAGTTCTTTGAAGCGCCCTTGCTTCGTAATCCATCTCTGGCCGGTATCTATACCGGCGATATAAGGGTGCAGGCCGTATACCGCGACCAATGGAATAGCGTCACCAACGCTTATAAAACCGGCTCATTGAATGGTGAATTCAAAAAACCGATCGGCAAAGCTGATGATTTTATTACTCTTGGTATGCAAATTCTGTATGACCGAGCAGGCACCATCGGCTGGACGTCCGTTCATGCGCTGCCTGCACTGAATTATCATAAATCATTAAGCGCCGACAGAAACCGTTATTTGTCCCTTGGTTTTATGGGTGGTGTAGTACAGCGTAGCTTCGATGTATCAAAAATGACGACCAACAGCCAGTATGACGGAACAGGCCTGGGAGAAAACATCACCAATTCACAATACATCTACCTTGACGGAAGCGTAGGCATGAGTTATAATTCCAATCTTAACGATAACCCTAACAATAACTTTTTTCTCGGGGCAGCTTACCATCATTTCAATCGTCCTAATAATTCCTTTTATCGCAATCCCAATATCGAATTGCATCCAAAATGGGTTTTTTCGGGTGGCTTACGTTTCGGCGCAGGCGATTATGCATATGTCACTTTGCAGGCAGACCATTCAAGACAGGGTGGCTTCAGCGAAACGATTGGTGGAGCGCTGTATGGGTTAAAAGTAGGAGGGGATCCGGCCGATCCGGATTATGTCATTCATGGCGGAGCTTTCCTAAGATGGAATGACGCTCTTGTTCCGGTGATCAAACTGGACTATATGCCCTACTCCTTTTCCTTTAGCTATGACGTAAATATTTCCAAACTGAAGCCCTCCAGCTACGGTCGTGGCGGATTCGAACTTTCGCTTTCCTATATCGGCTTTCTTAACCGGGATGACAGATCCACTCTCAACTCCACCCTTTGCCCCCGCTTCTGAACCAATACTTTAAACAGAAAGTTTTGTTAATGACGGCGTTTTACCACGTATAAATACCTGATTTACATAACAGGTGAACATTTTGTGGCAAAGCATTTGAAGAATAAGAAAAAACGGTCTATTATTGAAAATAAAAGTAAATTTGATTCGTTGAAACAATTTTTACCCATACTGCTCTTTATCGTTTTTTCAAGCTTTGCCGCAAACGGCCAGGAAACACGTAATCCGGGTACTGATGCAATGGGTAAAGTTGTGAAACTCTATCCTAATCCGGCTACTTCCTATATCATTTTTGACCTGCAAAAGAACAGCCAGAAAGGATTGACCATTAGTGTTTATAATTTCTTAGGGAAGAAAATGTACGAAAGTCAGAATGTTTCTGAAAAAACCACGTTAACACTTACTGATTTTACACGTGGCGTTTATATTTACCATCTTATTGACCAATCAGGAAAGGTTCTTGATACCGGTAAATTCCAGGTTTCCCGTTAATTCTATCTCTCTTTTTTATTGATCTTTATATTACCTGTATGATCAGGAATTTCAGGTATTGTGTATTTTCTAATCCCCAGATAATAGGATGATCTGCGGATTGTGTTTGAAAAACAACCTGCCTGATCTTTCTTCTTGCATCCTTAGCTGCCATATCAATAATCTGTAAGAATAACTCAGGGTTCACCAAATTGGTACAGGAAGATGTAACTAAAAACCCTCCCGGCTTCACTAATTTCATTCCCCGGAGGTTTATCTCTTTATAGCCTGTAATGGCCTTCTGAATCGTTTCCCGGCTTTTGGTAAATGCAGGCGGGTCCAGCATGACAACATCATACTGTTTCCCTTCTTTGACCCATTGCTTCAGTACATCAAAAGCGTTAGCAGCCTGAAAACGGCATACATTCCCCAGCCCGTTTAATTCAGCATTCCGATTTGCCTGCTCAACTGCATTTTCGGAAATATCCAGTCCCAGCACCGACTTTGCTCCGTAATGGGCAGCATGAATCTCAAACGTCCCTGTGTAAGTAAACGCCCCCAGCACATCTCCCCCCTTCACAATATGCTGGATAGCTTTGCGGTTATCCTGTTGATCAAGAAAGTAGCCTGTCTTTTGTCCATTCTCAATATCGACATGAAATTTCAACCCATTCTCGTTAATGACGATCCTTGTTTCAAAAGGGGCAGACAAAAATCCCTTTTGCTGCACTAACCCTTCAAGTTCTCTCACCGGTACGTCATTTCGCTCATAAATACCCTTAGGCTTGAAAATCTCATTCAGCGCTTTCACTATCGCTGGCTTCCATACATCGATCCCCAATGCCAGTGTCTGAATAACAAAATGATCATTGAATTTATCGATGATGAGCTGAGGCAACGAGTCTGCTTCGCCAAATACCAATCTGCAATTCTCAGTATAACCGATCTTTTTTCTGTATTCCCAGCACTCCTCAATTCTTCTGTAAAAATATTGCTCATTGACATCAGCATTTTTGTCCCTGCTTAGCAGACGCACCAGTATCTGCGACCTGGGATTTATATATCCCTTGCCAATGAATTTCTTATCATGAGTAAACACTTCAACCACCTCTCCACCATGTACATCACCCTCTACTTTTTCTACTTCATTGTTAAATATCCAGGGGTGACCGTTGGCAATTCGCTGCGATATTTTTCTTCTCAGGAAAACTTTTATCATGGCGCAAAAGTAGGTAATAACCAGGCATACCATAAGGATGGTATTTGCCAGGTAAAAAATCTAATTTATATTTAAATTATAACGAATCAGGCATGAAAACCTATTCATTGCTTCTTCTCATTCTGTCATACGGGATATTTATCTCATGCCGGACGATCAACACTACGCAAACTACTATGGTAAAGCGGTTTGCCGGGACTGCTAAAGATGTTTCAGACATGCCCTACAAGATCCTTTACAATTATTATTTTATTAAGTTTAAAAGGAAACAACTGATACCGGAGAATTATGTTACCGGAGATATCGGTAAAGAGGAGCTTGACCAGGTAGCAGAAAATGTGATTTTGCGGATAGAAGAGATAAGAGACGACTATTATGAAGATCTTAAAACAGCCAGCGAAATAAAGACTGTATATGAATTGCTGGCCACTTATATTAACTCTCTGGAAAAATTATCCTCTGACAGGTATGCAAAGGAATTTGAAAAACAATCAGCCGTGATGGGCACCCGAATGAACGGGCTTATCACCCGTTTAAATGCATCGCCCCGTACAAAAAGGAACCTGTCGCTGAGCCCGGCGGAATGGCTTTCATCATTGATGACTATGCATGGCCGTATTAAATTAAAAACAAAACAAGCCGATCTTTTGAAGGAATATATCAATGAAGCAGATACACTGGTGCAGGCCATCAATCTGAATTATCAGGAAATACAGGCTCCCATCATGAAAGCCTGGTTTGACGAAGAAAAAGAAATGATAAGAGATCAGTTCAAAAGAAGCATTGCCCCTTACCTGCAAACAATGAACCGGCATCCTGATAGTACCGGCAGTATTGTGGCCATAGAGTTTTATTCCAGGATAAACCCGATCTATTATGAACTCACTGATGAAATATACAGGAACCAGTTATTGATAGAACAGACAGGAACATTAATGAATAATCTCGCCAATACGCACCGTTCTATGAAAGCAATGTTTGCCCCACGTAGTAATTGGTTCAGTATTGCTGAAGAAATAGATGGCTTAAAAGAAAAACTATTCGTACTGCAGGAATTATTCAACAAAGAAGGAAGGGAAAAATTCAACTTCTACAAAAACTTTTTAATGCTAAATGAAAAGCCTGTTAAAGATATTATTAATAAGCAGTAGTCTTTATGCGTGCAATAACAGGGGGGATAGTAACACTAAGGCCCCCGAGGTTGACTCTGCATCTTACAGAGATTCGGCAAAAAATGACCATCCGCTTCAATATGACAATGATAAAACTCAAAATTTTCCTGAACCCGCTGGTATTGAAGCTAATGAAAAAGAGATCACCCGTCAGATTACCTCTGTACTTCTTTACTCCAAGTCAGAGATCAATCAATTTCGCACCGAAATAAGTGACTCGCTCAGCAAAGCAGGCCTGCCACCGGGGCGGAGGTCATTTTTTGTAAAAACGATTCGCCAGTTAGAATCCGGGGCTGAACTAATCAATAAAGAACTGGAAAATGTCCTGATCACAGACCTGCAAAAAAACCATGATAAACTGAGTGGTATCATCAAAAACATGAAAGCCTCAGAAAAAGAACTGGGCAAAATGATCGCCCGGCTTGACAAGATCAATGGTTATATACAGTTGGCTTCCAGCCTGATTCAAAGTCTTGCACCAGTGTCCGTTCCTGCAAAAAAACAAAATTCTGATAGTAATAAACAATAGCTCTGACGCAGAGGCATTTACCTGTTTCTGAAGCAGCCATTTTGTCCCGCTCTTTCCCATTGGCAGTATTATTGACAATCTTACCTTTGCAAACAATTTGAAAAAATGGCAGAAAAAGATAACATGCAGCAGGCTGCTGAAAATGAGGCAGGTATTGACATTAACTCTGACGAGAGCCTTAAAGGCACTACCCATCTGAATGACCCTGTTGATAACGACACTGAAACCGATAAGCTGAAAGCCGAACTTGAGGATGCCAAAGATAAATACCTCAGAAAGGTTGCCGAGTTCGAAAATTTCAAAAGAAGGAGTGCAAAGGAAAGGATCGAGCTTATACAAACTGCCGGTAAAGAGGTGATCAAGGATATGCTGGATGTACTGGACGATTGTGATCGTGCACAAAAACAAATGGAAAACAGCGAGGATATAAAAACCACAAAAGAAGGTGTTTTACTGGTGTTCAACAAACTTCGCAATGTGTTGCAGGCAAAAGGCCTTAAAGCCATGGAGACTATCCATAAAGAATTTGATGCCGACCTGCATGAAGCTATAACTGAAATTCCTGCTTCTTCTCCTGAACTACAGGGCAAGGTATTAGACGAGGTTGTAAAAGGCTATTATCTTAATGATAAGATCATCCGTCACGCTAAAGTAGTGGTAGGAAAATAATAAAGCTAATAGCTGATTATGTCAAAAAGAGATTATTACGAAATACTGGGAGTACAAAAAAGCGCTTCTGCGGATGAGATCAAAAAAGCTTACCGTAAAGTAGCGATGCAGTATCATCCTGACCGAAATCCTGGTGATAAAGCTGCGGAAGAAAAATTTAAAGAAGCAGCAGAAGCCTATGAAGTGCTCAGCGATACTGATAAAAAAGCACAATACGATCGCTATGGTCATGCGGGAGTAAGTGGAAACGGTCGTGGCGGCTTCAGCGGCGGGGGTATGAACATGGAGGATATTTTCAGCCAGTTTGGAGATATTTTCGGAGATGATCTTTTTGGCGGTTTCTTCGGAGGACAGCGAGGGGGACGCGGAGGTCAGAGAAGCCGTGGTGTAAGAGGCAGCAATCTTCGCATCAAGTTAAAACTGACCTATGAAGAAATAGCCAAAGGTGTTACCAAAAACATCAAAGTAAAAAAATATGTTGGCTGTAATACCTGCGGGGGTAGTGGAGCAAAGGATAAGGGCAGCGTTCAAACCTGCGGAACCTGTGGCGGCAGCGGCCAGGTGAGAAGGGTACAAAATACTTTCCTCGGGCAAATGCAAACCGTTACTACTTGTCCTACCTGTAATGGTGAAGGCACGACAGTAACAGCCAAATGCGCAACCTGCAAAGGAGAAGGAAGAGTATATGCAGAAGAAACAGTTACCATTGATATTCCCGCTGGTGTACAGGAAGGGATGCAATTGAACATAAGCGGAAAGGGTAATGCAGGAGAACGTGGAGGATCGGCAGGTGACCTGATCATACTGATAGAAGAAGATCAGCACAAAGAATTGCATCGTGAAGGGCTGAATGTAGCTTATGAGTTATATCTTTCATTTACCGATGCTGTATTTGGCACACAAGTGGAAGTCCCCACTATTGACGGACGTGCAAAAATCAAGATACCGGCAGGCACCCAGAGCGGTAAAATATTCCGCCTGAAAGGCAAAGGTTTCCCGGCTGTTAACTCTTACGAAAAAGGGGATCAGCTGATTCATGTAAATGTATGGACTCCGCAAAACCTGACAGCAGAAGAAAAAGCTCTTCTTGAAAAACTCAGCCATTCCACTAATTTCAAGCCGCATCCGGATAAGAATGAAAAGGGGTTCTTTGAAAAAATAAAAGAGATGTTCTCTTAATTCTCTTCGCTTCTGCCTTTTTTCTTTTTTGTCCTGGCATAAAGTGTCTTCGCATGTTGCACGATGGACACAAATTCTTTCTGCAAAAGATCAGCAGGGTTTGATGTAGCCGCTGCCAAGTTCACTACCTCATTCCATGTCAGGTTCCTGGTAAATTGCGAGGAACGAAGCATAGATCCGAACAAGGCCACTGCAGCTGTGAACCTGTAACATTTTTCTGACTTACTGAAGGGAGTAATGACGGCAGGACTTGACCAGGAAAACTTCAAAACGTCCTTCTGGTTGGGTTTTTTATATTGCAATTGTATCTCAGCAAATTTTCCGGGAGGAAGCTTTCCCGTAGTATCTGTTTTATCATCCTGTGGTATTATTTCAAAAACGCTTATCAGAGATTGACCTGATCCAATTTCCCCTCCTTCAATCACAGCTAATGAATCATTCAACGCCCCAACTTTGTTATCATACCCGACCAGACGGTATTCTTTTACATAATCAGGGTTAAAGCCTACGTCCATATATACATCATCGGCTACGGCATATAGGGTTTGTGTAAATTCTTTCATCAATACTTTTTCTGCTTCTTTGAAATTATCCAGATAGGCGAAATTTCCATTCCCGCGCCTGGCCAGGGTCTGGATCTTTGAATCTTTATAATTACCCATTCCTACGCCGAGACAAGTGAGGTAAACGCCTGATTCGCTCTGACGGGATATCAGTTCGTCTAATTCGTCTTCTGACTTAACACCTACGTTAAAATCTCCATCCGTCGCCAGTATCACCCTGTTATTTCCACCCTTTATAAAGTGATTTCTCGCCACGCTGTATGCCAGCTTTATTCCCGATTCTCCGGGAGTGGCTCCGGCCGGAGTTAACTGGTCAATTGTTTTCAGAATGGTATCCTTTTCTGCACCGCTGACTGTATTCAACATCACTCCTGAATAGCCGCCATATACTACTATTGCTACCGAATCCTTTGCCCTGAGATTACTTACCAATAAACGAAACGCAGATTTTAGCAAAGGCATCCGATTGGTCATATCCATGGAGCCGGACACATCTATCAGAAAAACAAGATTATTGGGTGGCAGCGTATCCAGGTTCAATTTCCTGGCTGATTGCTGAATATAATATAAACGGCTGGCCGGGTTCCAGGGACAGGTAGTAAGCGTTGTCTTAATACTAAAGAGATCATCTCCTTTCGGTTCTTCATAATCAAGGTTGAAATAATTCAGCATTTCTTCGATCCTTACCGCATCCGGCGGCACCATAGAGTTCAGCGTAATAAAACGGCGGATATTGCTGTATGAGGCCCTGTCGACATTGAGTGACATTCCTGTATTGGGAAAACGCTGTGCATTCACAAACCTGTTCTCTATAATACTGGCATATGTCTCATCGCCGGTAAACCATGTCCTTTGTTCATCTCTCCGCATATTCCTTATGAGCGATGATAATTTATCCCTCCTGATATTAATGACAGACGAAGGAAGCAGTTTCATCTTTACACTCAGGTACTGATCCGCATTGGCTACCGCTCTTTCAGGTCTGAATCCATCCAGGTAAAAACTAAAAGTATCTATTTGCTGGTTAGTAAGGATCCCGAAAGAGCCTAGCGTACCGCTTCTATACACATAGCCTGTACGGATATTGATTATGGTTACATTTTGTAAAGAGTTACCCGATTCATCTTTTACTTCGCCACGGAGGTAATACTGGGAAAATACGGATGAACTGATAAGCAGGAACAATACGATATGGCAAACGGCCTTCAATGGGGCATGTTAATTATAAAAACTACAAAATACGGCGACAATGCTGAAAATTATATGACCTGGTAGATCTCTTTCAGGTTGCGTCCCAGCCCGTCATAATCAAGCCCATACCCCACCACAAACTTATTGGGAATGTCAAATCCTATATAATTGATTTCCAGTGGATATTCAGTGGCTTCGGATTTATGGAGCAGGGCGGCAATTTTAAGGGACTTTGGCTGCTGGTGAACCAGTTTGGGTAAAAAATTATGTAATGTTTTGCCTGTATCCACTATATCCTCCACTATTATTACATCCCTGCCAAAAAGATCATCTTCCAGGCCTATAGAGGTGACCACATTACCGGAAGATTTCATGCCTTTATAAGAAGCCAGTTTAATAAAACAAAGTTCCGCTTCAATGGTCAGCTGCTTAAAAAGATCCGTCGCAAACATAAAAGATCCATTCAGGATAGCGATAAATAATGGTCTTTTACCGGTATAATCCTTATTGATGACAGCAGCCAGTTCTTTTACCCGCTGCAGTATGGTCTCTTCGGAAAGATAGATATCAAAAGATTTGTCATGTACCTTGATGATCGCCATGCGTCTTATTTATAAATTTTAAGTTGCTGACCTGTCTTCAGCTCATAGCTGCTTAACTGGTTCCATTCTGCAATATCGTCTGTTCTTACATTGTATTTCCTGGAAATGGAATAGACGGTTTCTTTGGATTGAACCGTATGCGTAAAATATGTTTCGGACCTGTTCACAACCTGAACAGCATTTTGCTGTGCCGTCCTGTTTTCATTCTTTGCAAATGCGATCTCGTTTTGTATAATATCCCCTATGACTAAATCAGGTCTTACCCGGGCTTTTGTCCGCAATTGCAGTCGTTGACCGACAGCCGGTCTCATATAAAGCTGCAACTGGTTATATTCAAGTAAAGCATCCATACGAATAGCTTCTTCCTGTGCTATATCATACAATGTCTCTTCGGCCTTCACAACATGAAATTCATTGTTACCTGTTTTGCGTTTGCGCTGCAAATAGATCAACTGGCTTCGGGAAAGACTCTCTGTTTCCCGCATATCATTGAATTCAAACAGACGTGCCAACGAAATATTATACTGTTGCGCAATACTCAGGAAAGCTGTGCCCTGTTTTACATATATCACTCTTGTTTCATTGATCCTGAATTCACCGTCAGGATAATCAGTCTTTTTTGCAGTTTCTTCTTCTTTTTTTACCGGCATCTCATTTTGCACAACTACAGTTTCGGGAACAATTGCATTCTCTTTACCCTCAGTATCAGCCAGCACCTCTTCATTGACAGGTCCCTTACCCAATGCGATCAGCGTATAATCCTGCAGATTATAATCCTCGATCAGTTTAATAATTATGATAGGGTACCTTGGATTGGTAGCGTACCCCGCTTTTTTCAGGCCATACGCCCATGATGTATAATCAAGCGGGTCCAGCTTGAATAAAAATGCATATCGCTGGCTTTTCTTTAGAAAATCGGAATGGTCCCTGTAGGAATCTGATGGTGAACCATACTTCCTGAAACACTCCCCTCTCAGATCATCATCATGCGAAACAGATTCGCCGGTCCAGTTAGCTTTACATTTTATGCCGAAATGGTTGTTCGATTTTACAACCAGGTCGCTTGTACCGGCCATCGTCTCATGAATGCCCTGGGCCAGTTTGATAGAAGCCGGCACTCCGGTCCTTTGCATCTCTGCTATCGCAATATCCTTATAAGTGCTGATATAGTTCTGGACGATCTCCTTTTGCTGACCAGAGGAGCGATAGCCTGCCAGCAGCAATGAAACTACCAATAAGAGTCTTACGTTTCGCATGGATGGATGGTTATTACAGTTTCCGGATAAGGTAAAGCCCGTCACGAAGGGTCAATAATACTTTTTCTATATCCTTTCTTTCACTTATGAACTCATTAAAAGCTCTAATCCCTTTGGCACTCTTTCCTTTGGGGTTGGCTTCCAGCACCTCCCCATGAAAAAAGATATTATCTGCTAAAATAAACCCGTTTTGCCGAACATAGGGTAAAACAAGCTTAAAATATTCAATATAAGCGGGTTTATCAGCATCAATGAATACCAGGTCCCATGTTTCTCTTAGTTCCGGGATGATCTCTAACGCATTGCCTGTATGTAAAATTATTTGCTTCGAAAAAGAAGAACGGTCAAAATAAGCTTTAGCCCTTACTGCATCCTGTTCCCGCAACTCTATTGTATGAAGCTGACCTTCTTCGGTCAAACCCTTTGCCAGGCACAAAGCGCTGTATCCTGTAAATGTGCCTATTTCCAGAACCCTCCGGGGCCGTATCATCCAACTGACCGCTTCCAGCATTTTGCCCTGCAGATGGCCGCTGAGCATTTGCTGTTCCGGGTGATTCTTTACTGTCCAGTTGTTGATCTCTTTTAGCAGATCATCTTCTGCCGAGGTAAATTGTTCTGCGTATGCCTGTACTTTTGAGTTGATCAGTTCCAATCCGGTTAAATTTCTGCAAAGATAAAACTCTTATTTGGCGGCATACACAGGACCTGCTGATTCCTTTTTTGAAATAGACCATAACCCTATAAATGTGATCAGGCCATTGATCAGGATCAGTTCATACCCTATCTTATAACCATTGAATATAGCTGCAGAAATATCATTCAACCCGATCGATACATGCAGTTTCTTTTCGTACCACTCAGGGCTGCTCAGGATATCAATACCCATAGCGATCAGCGGGGCAATGATACACACGGCCCAGATCAGTTTTTCATTGAGCTTTCTCTTTGTCAGTATGCCAAAAGCAAAAAGCCCCAGTAGCGGCCCGTAGGTAATTCCGGCAAATTTTAGAATGAAATCAATGATCAGTTTATCATTAATGGCCTTGAATATGAGTACGAGTACAAAAAAAACAAATGCAAAAGTAAAATGCACTTTCAATCTCGTTCTCTTCTTCTCCTTTTCTGAAGCGCTGCTTTTGTTCAGTCCCAGGATATCAATGCAAAAACAGGATGTCAGTGATGTGATGGCCCCGTCAACACTGGGGAAAAGGGCAGATATTAATGCGATAATAAATATAACTCCTATCAACCCGCTGAATTCCTCGCTGAGTGCAATGGTGGGAAATAAGTCATCCGGCTGCGCATTGATGCCTTTTGACCCGGCATACAAATAAAGCACGCCTCCAAGAACAAGAAAAAGAAAATTGACGACCATGAGTACTGTCGTAAATGTCATGATGTTCTTCTGGGAGTCTTTTAATGTCTTTACACTTATATTTTTTTGCATCATTTCCTGGTCAAGCCCGGTCATGGCAATCGCAATGAACATGCCCCCTATAATATGCTTTAAGGCAAAAGACCCTGAGTTTACATCCCAGTTGAAAATGCGGGTATAGCCTTTTTCATTCATCATGGATAATGCACCCGAAAAATCGGTGCCCAGCGCCTTAATGATAACTACAATACAGACCACCAGCCCGACCAGCATGCCGGTAGTCTGCAGGGTATCTGTATAAATGATCGTCTTTACACCGCCCTCGAACGTATAAAGCAATATCATCAGCAAAATGACAAGTGCTGTGACAATAAAGGGAACACCCAGCTTATCGAGGATGAATATTTGCAGAACGATAATGACAAGATACAAGCGGGCTGTAGCACCGACAGTACGTGAAAGAATAAAAAAGAAGGCCCCGGCTTTATGTGCATTGATACCAAAGCGTTGTTCAAGATAAGTATAAATACTGGTCAGGTTCATTCGGTAGTAAAGCGGGATCAAAACAAATGCGATAACAGCATACCCGAATAAGTATCCAATGACCACCTGGAAATAATAAAAATTCCCTGTACCCACACCTCCCGGCACACTCACAAACGTAACACCCGATAACGACGTACCGATCATACCGAACGCCACCAGCATCCAGTTAGAGTTACGGTTACCAATAAAAAAAGATTCGTTATTGGAACCCCGCGAGGTGTACCAGGCAACAGCCAGCAACAAAACAAAATACCCGATAACAAAGGAGAATAATAAAGTAGGCGACATGCAATTACCGTTTTATTAAATCAGAGCGCTGTAAGTGATTAATTTTTGAAGGTAAACAAATTTGTCTTCCCTTTGCCAAATTTATGCAAGGAGTAAACATACAATCATTAGCGGTTTTCTGCGGTTCAAAAGACGGAATCAACCCTTTATTCAGGCAACATGCCATAGAATTAGGAAAGATATTCGTTAAAAATAATATCACATTGATATATGGCGGCGGCAGTGTTGGCATTATGGGGACCATTGCTGACACAGTCATGGATCATGGCGGCAAAGCTATTGGCGTCATCCCACAGGTATTGGTTGACTGGGAAAGACAGCATAATTCTCTCAGCGAACTGATCGTGGTAGATGATATGCATACCCGAAAGAAAAAAATGTATGAACTGTGTGATGCAGCTATCATTCTTCCCGGAGGGTTTGGCACATTGGATGAACTCTTTGAAATGATCACCTGGAACCAGCTATCGATCCACGACAAACATATTTTCATTTTGAACTCCGGAGATTTCTACAATTACCTGATTGCACACATCGGGCAAATGGCTGAAGAAAAATTCCTGTACGAAGAAGCGCAGAAAAGGCTCACAGTAATACATGAGCCTTCAGAACTGGTCAATTATTTATAGTATTATCTGTTTCGGCCCTGGAATAAACCAATATTTACTCCGGCACGTATCACAGGCGTCATATCAATCCGCTGCTGAGACGGGTTGTCCGGATTATATGTGACATTCACGTAAGGGGAATTGATATCCTTAATAACGTCAAACAGGATCGAAATATAATAAAAAGTGGTCGAGCCTTTTTCTCTTCCCTGCGCAATACCACCGCCGAGCAGGAGAGAATTGGCAGTGACCCTGCTTTTATCTGCAAGGTAATTTCCACCCGGCGCCGGGATGTATTTCAGCGTACTGAAATTGCGTTCGAACTGTCCCTGTACAAAGAGAAACTTCGCCGGGTACAAACGGGTGAATACACCCGGACC
>JAEUVK010000154.1 GCA_016787135.1 Chitinophagaceae bacterium
AAAAATACCGGAATGCAAGAAAAGATATTGTACAGATCAGGTGAAAGTATTCCTGAATCCTTTTAAATTGCAGTAATTGCTTGCATATGATAAAGTACATCCTCTGTACCGGGATCGGGATGATGCTTTGCAGCGTCGTCACCTCACAGCAGCTTACTGCCACTGCTGGGTCATCAGAAATAAAATATACACCCGATGTTTCGGCTATAGAAGATCCGCCAACTAATGACAAGCCGAGGTTTGGTCTTCCGGAAGAAGGTGATGTAGCGGCGCATCATACCAACGAGATCAAACTATACAGCGGAACAGTGAAACGCCATAAGCTGCACGGAAACTGGCAGAGCTGGTATAGTAATCAGCATCTCTGCGATTCGGGTTCTTTTTTCAAAGGTCTTCCTTTGGGTGAATGGAAGCATTGGAATATGAACGGGCAACTGATTGCTATCCGTCATTATGATGCCTCAAAATTTTTACGGATAAAAAATGAATTTACCCGCAGCGGGCCGAAACAGATAGTGTACCCCCTGACAAGGTTATACAGAAAGAACAGGCAGAAAGCGAATTACTATATGCATGCCGGTTATTCTTTCTCATTTAATGATCATCACCCGCATCATTTTTCGTTGCAGCAGGCCGTAGAAAATAATATTACACCCGGCAATAGTTACCGCCCTCTATTTGATGAATGCCTGCACCATGGTTTGTATATGAATTTTTTCAGCGATGGCATTGTTAAGGATTCGGGATATTATAAAAATGGTCTGAAAGACGGTTTATGGATCCACCGTGAAGAGAATGGCAGTTACCTAATGGGAGCATATACAAATAGCCTGAAGAGCGGCGACTGGAAACAATATGATGCCAAAGGGAAATTACAGTATGTTATTTTCTATAATAAAAAAGGTACAGAAGAGTGGAAAAAAAAGATCAGGAGGAACTGATCTTATCTTCTTAGCAATAATAAGATTATCTGTAAAATACTGCTGGCTGTTCCCGGTACCAGGTACCATAGCGAAAGAATATTCATTATGATCATTCCGTTTTTTGCCCAGCTGAAATTCATGCTGTAAAAGCAGGTAATGAGCAATCCTGCCACTCCCCATACCATGAAGAATGATTTCATAGCAGTTGACTCCGGGTTAATGCCAATAGCCTTTACCAGTTTACTCCATGGGCCAAGCCGGCCTGCATACTTGCCTGATTGCGGACGGATATAATCGCCTTTGATCAGGGCACGACTGCCGTCAAAGAGCATATAACCAAAGTTGAGAATAGCAAGGAGGACAACGATCCATTTGATGATGACAGATATCATATAGCAAAACATTTAACCTGATCAACTATGCTTCTCTTTTTATTCATTAGTTTATTTTTTTGCCGAACAAGACGGTTGTGCCTGTTATAGTAGCCCTCAGTTTCATTTTTCAAAGTTGATCAAAAAAGCGAAAGAACGTATCCGGCCAGCGCCCCCCCCAGTACTACCACGGCACTGTTGATCTTCCGGAAACCAAATGTAGCCACAAGGCTTACTATGGCAATAATAACTGTTCGCCAGTCAGTAATTGTTTCTTTGCCCATCGCATAGCAAACAGAAATGATAACAGCCACCGATGCCACATTCACTGCATCCAGGAATGCAGCGAATAATACCGAGTTTCTCATTCTCTTCACCAATGGGTTCAATAAGGCCACAAAAACAAATGAAGGCAGGAAGATGCCGATTGTAGAAACTACAGCGCCGGTCCATCCGCCCACCTGGTATCCAATGAATGTTACTGATGAGAATACAGGACCGGGTGTGAATTGACCTACTGCAATGGCATCTATCAGTTGTTGTCGTGGTAAAATGCCTGTTGCCACCAGTTCTGTATCGAGAAAAGCAAATAATACATAGCCGCTTCCATAAAGAATAGCGCCGATCTTCAGAAAAATGAGGAACAACTTCATGTTGTTCACAGAAAAAAATGTGTCACCTGATACCTGCAATAGAGTAAAAGGGAATAGCCCGTTGATACGGGAGTGCGATGTGGGCCCGCGGATAGCCACCAGCAGTAAGGCAATAAAACCGCCGCCAAACAACAGGTATATTTCATTCCATCCGGCGAGTGATAGCGCCAATACTATTATTCCTATAATGGCTAACGTTACTGACCTGACGGACCGCTTTGCCAATGGAAATACTGCCGCAAGAATGACTGCAATAATGGCCGGTTTGATGCCATAAATGAAATCATATACCTGTGGTAACTCACCATAAGTTTTATACAGCCATGCAAAAAAGGCAGTGATGATAACTGCGGGAAGAATGAAACAAATCCCGGCCATGATCAACCCTTTCCATCCGGCTTTTTCATGGCCGATATGAATGGCCATTTCCGTGCTGTTGGGGCCCGGTATCAGGTTAGTGGCACCTACAAGATCAAGAAAATGTTGCTCACTCATCCATTGTTTTTTCTTTACTACTTCATCCTGCATCATGGCAATATGGGCGGCGGGGCCGCCAAAAGCAATGATGCCCAGGCGGGCAAATAACTTAGCCACTTCGGTAATATTATTTTTCTGCCCTTTCATTTGTTTTTTCTTCTTAGCCGGATTGTCATGATCCTATTCCGTTGCGGGAGCTTTAAAACTTTGATTGGTCACCGGAGGCGATTCAGGTATTTTCACTACATTAAACGAGAAGTCAGTGGCGTGATGGCAATTATTGCAGCTATTGGTCAGCAATACAAAGCTGTTTTTGAACAGCACAGGATCCTGCTGTTTGATCGCCGCATTGATGCTGTCAAGCGCCGGGGTAAGCAATCCGACCTTTTGCGATTCTTTTCGTTCTGACTGGTATTGGGTAATATCATCCAGCGATTCCATGATCTCATGCACTTCAAAATCGGCCAAAGCCCAGTTGCCGTTCTGACCAGCGAACCAGAGTTTGGCATGATGCATTTGTATATTGCTCATGAATTCGCCGAAGCCGGGTTTATAACTATCTGCAAGTTTAAGTTCGAGGCTGTCAATACGTTTTTGAAGAGCCCCTGCGTCTCCGTGTGATTGGTTGCATGCTGCGCAAATGAGCAGGATAATGATTATAACAGAAAAATATTTCATGGTTTGAAATTGATATTGTTAGCCGTTTGCTATTACGAAAGGAATGATTTCCTGTATTCAGGTGCAACCCTGTTTTTTGTTGCCTGTTCATAAGTATGTGCGATGCTAAGTAAAGCCGGTTCGCTGTAAGCAGGCCCGAAAAAGGATAATCCCACCGGCAGGCCATATATCAAACCCGCCGGAACAGAAATATGCGGGTAACCGCTGATGGCAGCAGGTAGTGTCAGAAACACATCGCCCCACCGGTCGCCATAGATCATATCAATGCTGCAGGCAGGTCCCATTGTCAATCCGCAAATAGCATCCAATTTGGTTTGCTGTATGACCTCATCGAGTATCTTCCGGGAATCTCCGTGACTTTTTTTCAGTGCTTCTTTATATTCTTTACTATCCGGTACGCTCTTCTTCTCTGAGCTTTCCAGTATCTCCTGTTTGAAGTAAGGCATCGCTTTATCTTCATTCGTTTTGTTGAAGGCAATGACATCGGCAAGTGACCTGACTCTTGCATCAGCTGACGAAAGATATTTGTTGAGTCCGTCCCTGAATTCAAATTGCAATACTTCAAATTCCGCATCGCCCAGTTTGCTGATCGTTTCGTAATAATCTATCTCGACGATAGTTGCTCCCTGTTGCATCAATACGTCTTTTGCTTTTTTGATCAGTGTATGCATGTATTGGTTTTCGCCCTGCGGTTTTTTATCAATGCCGATACGTTTTCCTTTCAAGCCGCTGGCATCAAGGAACTTTGTATAATCCGTCAGTGCTTTGCCTTCACTTTCTTTAGTAACCCCATCGGCTGTATCCACACCGGTCATTGCGCCTAATAGTATGGCGACATCTTTGACGGTCCTTCCCATCGGCCCGGCCGTATCCTGTGTCGCAGAAATGGGAATGATACCCGAACGGCTGACCAAACCGACAGTAGGTTTTAATCCTACAACCCCGTTGACCGATGCAGGACAGGTGACAGAGCCATCGGTTTCCGTTCCTACAGCAACTGCACAAAGGTTAGCTGCTACAGCCACACCGGAACCCGAACTGGAACCACAGGGATTGTGATCGAGTATGTAAGGATTTTTTGTTTGTCCGCCGCGGCTGCTCCAGCCGGAACAGGATTTTGTCGAACGGAAATTTGCCCATTCACTAAGATTTGTTTTGCCCAGCATGACAGCGCCTGCCTCCCTTAATTTTTTTATCACAAATGCATCTTGTTTCGAAATATGTCCTTCTAATGCGAGTGAACCTGCGGTGGTCTGCATCTTATCGGCCGTATCAATATTGTCTTTTATCAGAACAGGTATTCCATGCAATGGCCCTCTTGTCTTACCGGCTTTTCTTTCTTCATCCATCGCTTTGGCTATAGCCACTGCATCCGGGTTGATCTCGATAACGGAGTTCAGCTTCGGCCCGTTCTTATCTATTGCTTCTATACGGGCTAAATAAAGCTGTGTGAGTTGTTCGGAACTGTATTTACCTGATGCGATCTTTTCCTGCAGGCTGCTGATGGTTTCTTCATCAAGTTCAAAAGCAGAAACCACATCGCCTGTTGCAACCGGTTGAGTAGGTTTACCTTGTTCATTATTACAGGAGGATGTCAGCAACGACGATATACCTGTAGTGGCGAGTGTGCCGGTAGTAAGGAAGGTTCTGCGTTTCATAATGAGGATAATTTACAGGTCATTGACTAATGGGCCTGATATCAGGTATATTTTTTAATTAAAACGCCTTCGGTTTATTCTCCTCTGTCTTCGGCGCATTCTTCACATATTTCTCCAGCCACTGGTATTGCTCATTCAGCATGTGTAAAATATTCTCCCGTCCCTGGTAGCCGTGGCTTTCGTACGGCAGGCTCAGGTATTTCACCGTGCCGCCATGCCCTTTGATCGCATTGAACATCCTTTCACTTTGGATCGGGTAAGTGCCGGTGTTGTTGTCCATTTCGCCATGTACTAACAATATCGGTGTTTTTATGTTGTCGGCATAACTGAACGGGCTCATGTTATTGTACAACTCCGGCGCCTGCCAGTACGTGCGGTCTTCGTTCTGGAAACCAAAAGGAGTAAGAGAACGGTTATAAGCACCGCTTCGGGCAATACCTGCTTTAAAAAGATTCGTATGTGCCAATAAGTTTGCGGTCATGAATGCGCCATAACTATGCCCGCCAACTGCCATGCGGTTACGGTCACCTACTCCCATCTCTGCTAATTTATTGATAGCGGCTTCAGCATTCATCTTTAACTGGGCAACAAAATTGTCGTTGGGTTTTTTGTCTTTATCCGTAGCAACGATCGGCATTTCGGCATTGTTCAGCACAGCATATCCCTGCGTCACATAATATACAGGTGAACCCCAGTTCAGCAGAGTGAATTTATGTTCGCTGCCTCGTACCTGTGCGGCATCGGCGGCAGAGTTGTATTCAGCAGGGTAGGCCCAGATAAAAACAGGTAAAGGGCCATCTCGTTTGGCATCATATCCTTTGGGCAGGTAAAGATCGCCGGTCAGGTCAACACCGTCGGCCCTTTTGTATTTGATCTTTTCTTTGCTTACGCCTTCGAGCTGGGGATAAGGATTTGTGAATGATGTCAGTTGACGATCCGCTATGCGCAACCGGAGATTCTTCAGCCAGTAATTGGGCATATCCTTTTCACTTTCCCTTCTTGTAACCAGTGAAAGTTTAGTCGGATCTAACACTTTTACCACTGTTTCAAATTGCCCTTCCGGGCAGCGCCAGAGTGTATCTGCTTTTTTTGTATGAATATCGAAGGAGAGCAGGAAGGGCAGATCGCCTTTGGGTGATGCACCGGTGGTATTGTTGAAGAGCACTTTATTACCATTATCTGTCAATTGCAGAACATCTTTGCCATATTGGTTAGGCGTAGTAACAGGAAAGCCAGGATTGGAATAACCATCCGTCGTATTCCTGGCGATCAGTTTTTCCAGGTCACCGGTAATGGGATTGAACCGGTCTGTCTGCACGGTTTGTTTGCCGGTCAATCCTTCGGTGACGAATGCAACATTCTTATCACCCCATGTGGTGCCGCGGTAGCGCATCTTTGTTTTGAATAATAATTCAGCTTTACCCGTAAAAGGTGCATCTAACTGGTAAACGGCATCACGATATTCCACCTGTTTTTTTATTAAACCACTATCTAATGGTTCGCACCAGGTGATAGATGCCGCCATATCATCCCGCCAATCAAAGCCGCGGGGCACTAATTGTACATTATCATTTCCGCTGGGTGCTGTTTCTGCAGATGGAAGATCGGCTAACTGTTTGATAAGTTTACCGCTCATATCGGTAATGCAGACAACGGAGGTAAAACCATTGATAGGAACCAGGTAGGAGAAGGGTTTCTTTACTGTTCTTGTCAGCAGGTATTTTTTATCCGGTGATAAATTAATGAGCGTATAGATCGCGGGCTGACCAATTTTTATTTCGGCACCATTTGTGTTTTTTACCAACCGGGTAGTGGTATAAAATTCAAATAACTGCTCATCATACGGGCTTTTGATCATATCCTGGAAAGTAGGACGGGGAGAGGCTTTGCTATAGTTCTCCTGTACGGTGGGACCTTTTGGCATCAAAGGTTTGGGTGGCGCAGCGGAAGGAGGTTTCAGCGTGGCACGGTAAAGCAGTGTGTTGTCATCATACCATTGGTAACTACCGGTTATAGTATTCAATGCTGTCTTGTTTATCTTAACAGCTTTTTGCGAAGCAACATCTACTACATACAGATCAACACGGCTGTCGGTAGTGTGAGTGAATGCGATCTTTTTATCGCCAGGGCTCCAGCTGACATTTCCTGCAAATAATGGGGAAGGAAGCCCGGCTATTTTATATTCTTTACCTGATCCGATATGCTTCAGGTAAATAGTATTGATAAAGACCTGGCGGCTGGGGGCGAAATTGGCAGGGTTGATACGAAGACCCGCAACACGAAGTTCGGGCCTGGCGAGTTCTTCAACGGATGGATAACTGTTGCTTTCAGTGAGCAGCATCCATTCTCCCTTGTCATCCACGCTGACACCGGGTGTAGGTTTCGCCAGTAACATGTCGGCAATATCTTTCGGAGGGACTTTGTAAGACAAATCATCCTGTGCCGGAACTGATATATTAAAAAATGAAATGATGAGAACGGTAAAGACAAAGCGGCGGATAATCATAGCAGAAAATTTTGGAAGGGTAAGTTATGAAACAATGGGATTGGATAAACAGCAATGGTATAAAATGTTAGTTTCTCTATGCCTTACCGGTTTTTTACATTCACAGAAGAATTAAATTTACTGTTCAAATTCCTGACATGAAATTGTTCTCCATTCAGCTTATTGCCATTATTGCCTTATTTGCCTTTGCTCCCGGACCCGGAAAGAATACACCTGCCGACGGAGATATTACAGTGCCAAAAGGATTTAAGGCGTCAGTTGCTGTTGAGTCTTTAGGAACCAATCGCCATATTACTGTCAATTCAAACGGTGATATCTATGTCAAGCTGGATAAACTGAAAGATGGAAAGGGTATTATTGTATTGCGTGATACCAACAAAGATGGTAAGTTTGAAATAACGAAAAGTTTTGGCAATTTTAAAGGAACAGGTATCGCCATCAAAAACGGATACCTCTATGCTTCTTCAGATGATGAAGTGTTCAGGTATAAACTGAATACAAATAATGAAGTGGCCGATCCTGATAATCCGGAAAAGATCGTGACTGGATTAGTGAACAAAGGACAACATGCGTCCAAATCCATTACGTTGGATAATGCTGGAAATATTTATGTGAATATCGGCGCTCCTGCAAATGCCTGCCAGGTGGCCGACAGAACAGCCGGCTCTCCGGGACAGGACCCCTGCCCGATATTGCAAACGGCCGGAGGTATCTGGCAATTCAAAGCTAATCAGCTGAACCAATCGTATGCACAGGGCACACGTTATGCTACAGGTTTACGCAATGTGGTAGGTCTTGACTGGAACACACAGGTGAATCAACTCTACGCTATGCAGCATGGCCGCGACCAGTTGAATGTCATGAAGCCGGATATTTATAACAATGAGGAAAGTGCAGAATTGCCGGCAGAAGAATTCTTCCTGATAAAAAAAGGAGGTGATTACGGCTGGCCGTATTGCTACTATGATCCCGTACAAAAGAAAAAAGTATTGGGGCCAGAGTATGGCGGCGATGGTAAAAAGCAGGATCGCTGTGCGGGTAAGGAACAGCCGATCTATGCATTCCCTGCACACTGGGCACCTAATGCGGTGTTGTTTTATACGGGCAAAATGTTTCCTGCCAGGTATAGGAACGGAGCATTCATTGCTTTTCACGGAAGCTGGAACAGGGCGCCATTACCACAAGCGGGTTATTGTGTAGTATTTGTGCCTTTTAAAAATGGGAGGCCTTCCGGCAATTATGAAATGTTCGCTAATGGGTTTACTGGTAAGGAATCTATCAAAGGGGCGCATGAAGCCAAATATCGTCCCTGTGGCCTGGCACAGGGGCCGGATGGTGCTTTGTATATTTCAGATGATAAGGCGGGAAGGATATGGAAGATCACTTACTGATGTGTTGCATTTATTCATCCAGGAGTTTTAATGCGGTATTGATCTTTTCCTGCTGCTGCTCCTTCAATATCTCCACAGGCGGAACAGCCCTTTCCTTACAATCCATGATACCACAACGTTCGCAGGTAGTGTGAACGGTTTTTACAGGAATCGTAGTGTCATTCACAAATGGCATTGTTTGTAATAATTTCTGGTCGATCATCAGTCCGATGGTGACGCTGACCATCTCATTGCTGCCTTTGCCCGAAGGTTTGGCAATAGAGATACAGAGATACCTGTTATGGGTATGCCAGTACTGGGATATCTGCGCTTCTACGATGGGTTGTTTGAATTTTTTCTTTGTTACAAGACCGGCTGTATGTCTTATCGAATTGATGGAAACCCAGCGCCGGCAATAATGCTCATGTGTGGCGTTGGCATAGGGGTTGTGCAATTGGGAAAGGTGTAATTCTTTCGTGATCTCGTATTCATCTTTTGCCACTTCGCCTGCGATCCGTAAAAAGAAAAGGTGGTCAATACTGAAATGATTGGGAAGTATATTCGTGAGCCGCTGCATCATCATTTCCGGTGTCACATCGTATTTAGTACAGAGATCAAGCCATGCTTTATCATTCCATTTCGGCTGCATGACGATACGTTTGACATCCTCTACAAAATTTTCTTCCGGCATTAACAGGGCGACGGCAAAGTAAGAGGCTTTGAAATTGTTCAGCAGCATATCGAATGAATCACTGTGCTGAATGATCGTTTCGTATGGCCTTTCTTTTATATCCAGGTATTGAAAGGCGATCTCACGGGCCAGCAGGAATCTTTCCTGGGCGGTACTCATGGCCTTGTTTATATAGAGCGTCTTATTAGCGGAAGAAAAATAGGAGCGGAGATCTTGTAATGCTTCCAACGGGGCCATCCGTTTTCGGTTCACCTGCACATTCATCTTTTTTAAAACTCCTTCCAGTATCGGGATATCCAGTTGCAACGCTTCCTTCCATTTATATTCTTTCCGGAAATTTCTTACAGCATCTTCTATGTCTTCAAAATAATTATCCTGCAGGTCCTGGTAGGAGCGGAGGGCAGAATTGTAAAAACTTTCTTTCGATAATTGATAGCTTCGGGAAATTTTCAGCAGTGTACTGATGAATGCCGTCACTTTATCCGGGGTATTGGAAAAAAGATCCAGCAGAGCGGCAGGCGTCAATCCGAAATGTTCCCAGGGAATGGCATTGATAAAATCGGAATTGATCAAGTCAATGATCGGTTGCAGTTTTTTGCTGGCCCTTAAGGAAACGAGATAATCGTAATCCACGCCAAGAGCTTTGGCCAGCGATAGTATTTTATCTGCTTTCGGGAATTTCTTGCCGGTCTCTATGTCGTGTACATAGGAAAGCGACATGCCTGTTTTCTCCGCGAGCTGCTGGTAGGATAATCCTTTTTCCTGGCGCAAGGCTTTGACCTTTAACCCGAAAATGAGGCGGACGCTGTCATTATCTGTCATCATGCCGCCAAAATAGTAAAAGCAGGTAGTTTTACGAAAAAAAATATTTTAGCGAAATTTTCGCTTTTCGAGGATATTCTCTATTTTGTGTAAAATTAATCACCAATGGCTGCTATCATCACACACCCTGCTACACGGTACATCACTCCCGAAGGGATGACCATAAACGGCCCGTTCCGGGCGGCATACAAAGAGATGCTGACTGAAGAAGCGTTGTATTTTATCCGTGCATTGCATCTTCGTTTCAATCCACGCCGTAAAGTATTACTGGAAGAAAGGGTAACTGTGCAGCAGCAAATTGATAACGGATGGAGGCCTTGTTTCCTTCCTGAAACAGCTGTGATAAGAGATAGTGAATGGCTGATAGCTCCTGTACCGGATGATATCAAAGACCGGCGTACAGAGATCACCGGGCCGGTTGACCGAAAAATGATCATCAATGCCCTGAACTCAGGAGCCAATACTTTCATGGCTGACTTCGAGGACAGTAATTCTCCCAGCTGGAACAATGTGATCGGTGGCCAGATCAACCTGCGTGATGCGATCAGCAGAACAATCAGTTTTGTAAATGCAGATAACGGCAAGGAATATAGATTGAATGAGAAAGTTGCGACATTATTTGTCCGTCCACGCGGCTGGCACCTGGAAGAAAAACATATTGAGGTAGATGGCGAACCTGTTAGCGGCAGTTTGCTCGATTTCGGGTTGTATTTTTTTCATAATGCCAAAATACTGCTGAAGAAAGGGAGCGGCCCTTATTTCTATTTACCCAAATTAGAAAACTATAAAGAGGCCAGGTTGTGGGATGATGTATTCGTATTCGCCCAGAACTATTGCGGCGTGCCTTATGGAAGCATAAAGGCAACCGTATTGGTGGAAACGATCCTTGCCAGCTTTCAGTTGAATGAGATATTGTGGGAACTCAAAGATCATTCGGCAGGGTTGAACTGCGGTAGATGGGATTATATTTTCTCTTTCATCAAAAAATTCAGGAATGTTCCGGGGCAAATATTCCCTGACCGTTCACAGGTAACTATGACAGTGCCCTGTATGCGTGCCTATACCCAACTGGTGGTGCAGACCTGTCATAAACGCGGTGCCCATGCTATCGGTGGCATGGCAGCGCAAATTCCTGTCAAAGACGATGACGTGGCCAATGCAACTGCCATTGCCAAAGTGAAAGCAGATAAACTGCGTGAAGTGAGAGATGGCCACGATGGTACATGGGTGGCCCACCCTGGTTTGGTAGCAGTTGCCAAAGAGATATTTGACATGTTTATGCCAACTCCGAACCAACTCCATATAAAGCGGGAAGATTTTAGTTGTACGGAGAAAGATCTGCTGCAATTGCCACAGGGGACGATAACCGAAGGGGGTTTACGTCATAATATCAATGTGGGCATTCTTTATCTTGAAAACTGGCTGAGAGGTAACGGTGCTGTAGCTATCTATAACCTGATGGAAGATGCAGCAACTGCAGAAATATGCCGTACCCAGGTTTGGCAATGGTTGCATAGCAGAGCCAAATTGAATGACGGCAGAACGATCACTCATTCTTTATATGAAGATCTGCGTGATGATGAGATCGAAAAAATACAACATACTGTTGGCAGCCAGGCTTACCAGGAAGGAAAATTTACACAGGCCATCTGCATCTTCAATAAACTGGTAGTGCAGGATAAATGGGAAGATTTCCTCACATTACCTGCGTACGATCTTATCCTTTCCAATGATGGGAAGAGGGAATGCGAAGAAGATGTTACTGAGGAAAAGAAAGCGAATTCATCCCTGTTTGTTCATATCGAAAAGGAGATGGCCGGATAAGTACTTATACATAATCAATGGGCCTGGTATCTCCAGGCTTACTTTAAGGTATTCATAATTACCATCCAATACTTCCCTGTTGGCCTTTACTATTCACCAAACAACTAAAAAACGTATCATCATGATCACACATTCAAAAGCTACGAGGCTGTTCATCGAATGGCAGACCAACCCAAGATGGAAATGTATCAAACGCCCTTATACATCTGAAGATGTGCTGAAACTGCGCAGTAAAGTGGAGATCGAATATACTCTGGCAAAGAATGGTGCTGAAAAGTTATGGAAGAAACTTAATTCTCAGCCTCATGTCACTGCATTAGGTGCTTTGACGGGTAACCAGGCAGTACAGGAAATTGCTGCAGGGTTAGAAGCGATCTATCTCAGCGGCTGGCAGGTAGCAGCCGATGCAAATTTAGCAGGGACTATGTATCCGGATCAGTCATTGTATCCTGTTAACTCGGTGCCTGAAGTAGTGAGACGTATCAATAATGCGTTATTACGTAGCGAACAGATAGATTCGGTGAACGGCGATAATACAAAGGACTGGATGGCCCCGATCATTGCTGACGCAGAAGCAGGATTTGGTGGTAACCTGAATGCATTTGAACTGATGAAGGCCATGATCGAAGCCGGGGCTGCGGCTGTTCATTTTGAGGACCAGTTATCGTCTGCTAAAAAATGCGGCCACCTTGGTGGTAAGGTATTGGTGTCAACTCAGGAAGCAGTGAATAAACTCATCGCTGCAAGATTAGCAGCTGATGTAATGGGCGTTCCCACTCTGATCATTGCCCGCACTGATGCAGAGGCAGCGAACTTACTTACTTCGGATATTGACGAACGGGATCAGTCTTTTCTCACCGGTGAAAGAACAACCGAAGGTTTCTATACCGTGAATAACGGTGTGGAGCAATGCATATCCCGCGGTCTTTCCTATGCACCTTATGCTGATATCATCTGGATGGAAACATCACATCCTGATCTTTCTGTTGCAAAGCAATTTGCACAAGCGATCCATTCAGTTTATCCCGGAAAGCTATTGGCCTATAATTGTTCTCCTTCTTTTAACTGGAGCAAACATCTCAGCGAAAAAGAAATGGAAACCTTCCGCGAAGAGCTGGCTGCATTGGGTTATAAGTTCCAGTTCATCACCCTGGCCGGTTTTCATGCCTTGAATACTTCCATGTTTGAACTATCCAAAGCGTATAAGGAAAGAGGCATGGCCGGTTTTTCTCAATTGCAGCAGAAAGAATTTGCCTTGCAGGAGCATGGTTTCAAAGCTGTCAAACACCAGAGTTTCGTTGGCACCGGCTATTTTGATTATGTGCAGAATGCGGTTCAGCAAGGGGAAGCTTCAACAGTAGCGATGAAAGACAGTACCGAAGTGGCACAATTTCATTAACGGAGAGTTAATGGCTTGTGTTATCAGACCATTGGGCTTAAACGCCCAATGGTTGCCTATTAAATAATGTTACAGGTCAGGCCAGCACATCAGCGAACTCCGCTTTCTTTTTAAATACAGAGTGGGCAAAAGGGCACAGCGGAATGATCTTAATATTGTGTTTCCTGGCATATTCAACGGACGTATGCACTAACTGATAGCCTACGTTCTGTCCCCGGAGTTCATCACTTACTTCCGTATGTTCAATGATCATTTTCTCAGGTGATGGCATAGTATAAACCAATTCTGCCAATATGTTCCCGTCATTTTCCACGTAAAACATACCTTTGGCTCCTGCCTTTTTGTGTTGAATCAACATGCTGTTGGTTATTGGTGTTCGAAGTTCCTGAAATATTTTTCGGTAAATAGTGGATGGATTCTTTTATAAAACTGCATCAATAATCTCGTTTTTTCGCCAATGCGGGGAAATCGTTCAACATAATCCCAGAAATTCTCATCAGGCCTGAAGAGGTTCTGCGCAAAAGTATTTATATCGTTCTCCACACTCGATCCGCCATACTGGGTCAGGACACCCTTTAAGCAAAACGAAGTGTCAAGATCCTGAGACGATTGGTTGTTGCGGATGGCGCCAACACCATTTTCCGGGTCGTTATATATGAAATCAGGCCGGTTGGCATTTTTCCATTGATTGGTATCCAGCAGTGAAGGGAAGTTACGGAATAAGATACTGGAGAATTCGTGGTGAAAGGTCTGTTCAAGATATTTGTCGGTATAGCCTTTTAGCGCACCCTCATTCACAAGGTAAATGGTGTTGTTGGAATTGGTACCTCCGTAAGCCACACCATAAAATTTGATTTGCCTGAGAAAATAAACGGCTAAGAGATTTTTCAGTGTTGTTTCGGGGTATTTACCCAGGCCTTTACTAATGATCGTTTTGCTTCGGGGTACTTCTTCCGGGGTAATATCTTCCGCATAGGCATTGATTGGCGGCTGCACCCATGATTGAGGGAAGATAGCCAGCAAATAGCTGAAACCAATATGAACAGACCGTACGGTAGTATCGGCTGCCTGAGCGGCAGGCTTTAAAGAGACCATTATCAATATAGCCGCCAGGATTGTTTTGTTCATGTCATAAATGTAAAAAGAATTTGGTCATATTGATTTTGCTTTTATATTTGCGGAACGATGAGAATGATCAATGTAAATATTCAATGGTGGTGGCATACAAACTCTTAGGGGTCTGTAATATCATTACTGTGTTTATTTCAAACATATCCAGAGCCCCCGAACATTCGGGGGTTTTTTATTAAGTAACTATGAAGAAAATTGCGATCAATACAACATGTAAGACGGTTCTCGCAGATGTATTCACCCCGGTAGGTATTTACCTGCGGCTGCGTGACAGGTTCAGGGATACGATACTGCTCGAGAGTACCGATCATCATGTAGCCGAGAATAGTTATTCTTTTATCTGTATCAATGCTATCGGTGGAATCGAAATAAGCTCTTCAAAAAGTATAGAGTTCAAATTGCCCGGTCAGAAACCGGAGAAGGCAACGATCAAAGATTCCGGGAGTGTTTCGCAGTTGCTGGCTGAGTTCATGCAAAGGTTTGAAGTAAATGAAAGCGATGTAAAAGAGTCGAAATTTGCACAAGGACTGTTCGGCTATACTACTTATGATGCTGTACAGTTTTTTGAAAGTATTGACCTCACCCCCGACCCCTCTGTAAAGGAGAGGGGAGTGACAGCTATCCCGTTGATCAGGTACCGTTTGTATCAATATGTGATCGCCGTCAATCATTTCAAAGATGAACTGACTATCTGTGAAAACGTGATAGCTGGATTGGATACCGAATTGTCGCTTGTCGAATCTTTGATATACAGCAAAGATGTACCGGTGTATCCTTTTAACGCGAAAGAAGCGGAAACATCCAGTATGACCGATGATGATTACAAAAAAATGGTGGAAAAAGGTATCCGCAGTTGTCACCGGGGCGATGTGTTCCAGATCGTATTAAGCAGGCGGTTCGAACAAAAATTCACCGGTGATGAATTCAATGTATATAGGGCGCTGAGAAATATCAACCCTTCTCCCTATTTGTTTTTCTTTGATTACGGTGATTATAAACTGATGGGATCTTCTCCCGAATCACAACTAATTATAAAGAATGGGAAAGCCGTTGTTCATCCTATCGCCGGTACTTTTCGCCGCACAGGTAACGATGAGACCGATCATACGGCGGCTGAACTTTTATTAGGAGATAAAAAGGAAAATGCGGAACATGTAATGCTTGTGGACCTGGCCCGTAATGACCTGAGCCGTGTGTGTGATGAGGTAGAAGTGGCGCAGTACAAGGAGATACAATACTATTCTCATGTCATACACATGGTCAGTGAAGTGACAGGTAAAGTAAGAAGCGGAAGTAATGTTTTTGAACTGCTGGCCAAAACTTTTCCGGCCGGTACATTAAGTGGAGCCCCTAAAGTAAGAGCTATGCAACTGATCCATGAATATGAACCGACAGCGAGAGGCTTTTATGGCGGCGCTATCGGTTTTGTGGGTTTTGACGGAAGTTGTAATCATGCGATCATGATCAGGACTTTTTTAAGTAAGAATAATACGTTGATACGGCAGGCAGGGGCAGGCGTGGTAGCGGCATCTAAACCCGAAAGTGAATTGCAGGAGGTGAATAATAAACTGGGAGCATTGAAGAAAGCCATCACCCTTGCAGAATCTATAAAATGAGGAACTGAACAATGAAAATATTAGTATTTGATAATTACGACTCGTTCACCTATAACCTGGTTCACCTGGTAGAAAAGATACAGCACCAGAAGGTGGACGTGTATCGAAATGACCAGATACCACTTGAAGAGGTGCAGCAGTATGATAAGATCATATTATCCCCGGGACCGGGCATTCCTGAAGAAGCGGGGCTTTTATTGCCATTGATCAAAGAGTATGCAGCCACCAAATCTATATTAGGGGTTTGTTTAGGTCACCAGGCAATAGGAGAGGCATTTGGAGGAAAACTGATCAATCTTTCGACAGTATATCATGGAGTAGCCACGAATATCAGGCTGGTGAGCGGGGAATTGTCAGTTGTAAATAAGAGTAGTTCACCACTCACCACTCACCACTCACGCAATACATTATTTGAAGGGCTGCCTGATGAGATAGAAGTGGGCAGGTATCATTCATGGATCGTGGCGGATGAGAATTTCCCGAAAGAACTCGAAGTAACTGCACGGGACGAAAATAATTATATCATGGCATTGCAGCATAAGAAATATGATGTGCAGGGAGTACAATTTCACCCGGAGAGTGTGCTCACTCCAAAAGGCGAAGATATAATTCGTAACTGGTTGAAAAGTTGAGGTGCGGATTGAAAAATTTGAAAATGGACTAATGAAAAAGATTCTTCAATATTTATTTGAACACAAAACGCTATCAAGACAGCAGGCAAAAGAAGTGCTGGTGAATATCGGTAAAGGCGTGTATAATGAACATGAGGTGACAGCCTTCATGACCGTATATCTTATGCGTAGTATCACCATTGAAGAACTGCAGGGATTCCAGGACGCTTTACTGGAATTGTGTGTGAAGGCTGACCTGAATGGATATGATCTTATCGATATAGTAGGCACCGGCGGTGATGGCAAGAATACTTTCAATATCTCGACGCTGGCCTGTTTTATCGTAGCGGGTACAGGACAAAAAGTGGCAAAGCATGGAAATTACGGTGCTTCGTCTGTAAGCGGTGCGAGCAACGTG
>JAEUVK010000186.1 GCA_016787135.1 Chitinophagaceae bacterium
GCCGCTTACTGCCGGCTATAAATTTTTGTCTGCAGGCAGGTTCTCTCTGGCCGCCTCAGCCGGGGGCCAGGTAAACATCCTCGTAAAGGGTAAAACTACAACTCATGTTAATACTGATTACCGGGTTTCTGCGCATACACATGGAATAAAGCCCGTTTATTTTTCATTGCTGACCGGTATCACAGCTGAGATGACACTTAAAAGGGGCCTATCTCTTACCCTCGGCCCGACGGGTCAGTTCAGCATGTCTTCGGTAAATAAGAGCTCGTCCGTTAAAACAAGACCCAACTATCTCAACCTATCTGCCGGGGTGAAGCTCAAATTGTGACTAAATTCTCAGCTGCTTACCCAACCAAAAGGCATCAATCCTAATCTTAGTAGGTGACTGTGTCCTTACTATCCTTCTAAAGCAAAGGAATGCGATCTGTGCATTCCTGATATTAAAATTCATTATATGAAAAAACATTTACTGGGGGTATCGATCCTTACAATCCTCGCCCTGCTTGCTTCACTGCTGTCTGTGCTTGCTGTTTCATCATTTTTTGTTTCGCTTATCAACGCATAGACCTATGTTATAACCCCTTTCATCTTATTTATATCTGACCGTATGATAATGCCGTTACAAGTGGGAAAGAAATTTACATCCGGTAACCTGATCTGGACCGGTTTTTTGGAGCGGCGGATCATGCTATGGTCAATGTGATTAAGAATGGCTAGAATGGCAGCGGGATATATCAGGTATCCCGCTTTTTCATTGTTACCAATGGAATAAGATTAAACTACTGTTCGTTTTCTCTGCCGCCGATTGATAATAGTTACTTAAAAATTGTATCGGGAAGCTTCAGCTCCAAAGCTGTATGGTGTAAATAATTATTTTTGAAATACCCAACCAACCGATTCTTTGCCTGCATCTTTTAAGTTTATTACCACTAACGTCACTGTTTATTGACAGAAGTAAACCTGATCAGAAGCTGTATTGAAGGGGACAGGCAAGCCCAGTCAACCCTATATGGCATTTTTTCGCCCGGAATGTTCGTCGTTTGTCTCCGGTATGCTAAAAACAGGGAGGAAGCAGAAGAGATACTTCAGGAAGGGTTTCTGAAAGTGTTTCAATTTCTTCACCAGTTCAGGCAGGAGGGATCATTTGAAGGATGGATAAGGAAGATAATGGTCAACTGTGCTTTGCAACGTCACAGAAGCAATTCAAAACTTGCTCCCGTGTTTAATATCGAAGCATACAACGATCAGTTTATTATGACAGCTACTGCCGAAAGCCAGATCAGCTCCAAGGAATTGCTCCAAATGGTCATGTCGCTGCCCCCTGCCTATAAAATGGTTTTTAACCTGTATGTATTTGAAGGGTATAAACACAGAGAGATCGCAGAAATACTGGGTATTTCAGAAGGAACTTCCAAATCGAACCTGTCGGATGCAAGGGCATACCTGCAAAAACAGCTGACCAAAAAAAAACTGATTGCTAAATAGCTTTTATATGAATGAACCTTTACACGATATTGATAAAATTTTTACCGACGGCATAGAAGGGTATGCTGAAAAACCGCCTGTAAAGATCTGGGATAAGATCGAAGCAGGACTTGATAAGGAGACCGTCGTTGCCTATAAAAAGAAATACTACTTACTCAAAAGGATCGCAGCGGGTCTGTTGCTGCTATTGCTGGGATCTATTATTTATGAGCTTGCTCTCAGGCAGCAGGCGAATGAAAATATTGCCGGACCTGAAAAGGGAACAGAACAAATTGAGCAGGTTAATGGGGCCGGCGACGATAATGAAACACCTCCTGCTGATGATACCAATTCATTGAAGGAAGGGACGACCCTATTGCCGGAAAGGGACATAAAGGCTTATTACAATGAAACAAACCCGTTGACCTTACAGGAGCCGGAAGGAACCTACGGACAGAAAACCCGCCCGGAGATTGAAACCAATTACGGGAAGAAAGATATTTCAATAGTAAAAGAAAGCAGCAATAAAAGCGGGGAAAAACCGAAGTGGCTTACATCAAAAAATAGCCGCTTGGATATAGAAGTAATGTCTCCGGGAGTAAATAGCAGGAACCCCTCAAATGACCGGCAAAAAAACAGCGGTTCTGCAGCCATGATCGATAACAGCAATATGATCGCTGGTGCTGAAGTAACAATGTTTAAAGATTTCCGCATGACACCTGCCGGCCTTCTCACAAAAAATGTTATAGAAACAGGCAATGCCGGTTTAAAAATTCCGAACGATGCTGAAGCGTCTGTGATCGTAAAAATTGTATGGCCAAAGGTGAAAAGATCAGTTGATCCGGCCTTTGCCAGCAAAGGATTTTCAGTATCGGCTTATTTTATGCCCGGCAAAGCTTTCAATGATATCAGGAATGACAGGCCCCATCGTTCAGGCCCCGGCGGCCCGGGTGGCGGGGGAGGTGGAGGAAGAATAGAAGACCGTAAAGAGATAGAAAAAAGCGAAAGCAACGATCCTACCTATACCGGCGGAATTAAATTGAGTTACGGTTTCAGCAGGCGCTTATCTCTTCAGACCGGATTGAATTATACGAAAAGCGCTACTGTCATGACACCAAAATTTATTTTTACCGACAGGGATAATACCGGTAACCTGCATTATCGGCTTGATTGTTCGTCAGGCTACACTTACCTGAAACCCGGTGGTTCCAATCCCGGATCGAATGACAGCTCACGGGTAAGTAATATCCGTAATACACTTACTTATATCGGGGTACCATTGATCGCTGAATACAGGATATCATTTGGCAAATTCTCTTTAGCTGCCTCAGCAGGTGCCCAGCTGAATTTCCTGTTGAAAGGAAAGACCACGGCCGTATTCAATAAAGGCGCCGTCAATGAAAAGGCTGTTTCCAATGATACCCGAGGCCTCAAGCCAAATTATTTTTCGGCCATTGCAGGTATTACAGGTGAATTTAAAGTAAATAAAAAGCTTTCGATACTGTTATCCCCAGCTGGCCAGTTCGGATTGGAGTATATCAACAGCGGGGTTTCTGTAAAGACCCGCCCGAATTTTGCCGGATTGGCCGCTGGGTTGAAACTGAGATTATAAATTATCAAAATAGTTTTCTTTTCACCCAACCAACAGAAAATAGCTGTAATCTACTTTTAAAGGCTTTTGACCAATATGCCCTTAAATCCAACTTTACCACACTATTAAAGCAAAGACCATGAAAGAAATCATCATCAATGCGGCGCCGGTATTATTGATCATTGTGATCGTCAGCAGCATCATACCCCGGCAGGAACTATCCGGCACCTTAAGGAGTTTATTGAAGAAATTCCACTGACCAAAAAAGAAAAAATGACGGCCCCTGGTAAGGTCCAAAAGAAAGGCTTCGTTTCAATAATATAAAAAGTGGTGATCCGATTGTTTGTGATTGCGTAAGCGGGATACGGTGGTTGTCCCGCTTTTTTGATCATGCAATGACGTCATTTCAATCTTTCTAATACTCCCTTTCGTTTTACGATATTCTTATAATCCCATTGAATATCGCGGGCTTTTTTCAGCCATCGTTTCAGGTGTTTGCTCTTGATTTCTTCTGCGGAAGTGTAAATGATGGATGCATCTTTGAATTTTCCGGTGCCCGGCTGCAGGGATTCTTCTTCAAAACCTGCACCGCTCCAGAACATTAACCGTATGCCAGCTTTCTGTTTACTGTAACCCGCCACCGGGTTGCCCTCCAGGAACCAGACAGGATGCGCATGCCATATCTTATTTTCTGCTTCCGGCAAATGGCTGTCAATTTCCTGCGCCAGCAGATTACAAATCTTCTTATCGCCAGCCGATTGGGAGTTGTTATATACCCGGACATCTTTGTGCATCTTGTGAATTTGATTGATTATTGATCAAAGAAATATAAAGCAATTTTGGCTTCCGTTTCCTATACTGCCAAAATGAAAGATCACCGTATCCCGCTATTTAATCCAGGAACTTTGCCGGCGGAATTACATATCCGGGATATCAGGCTCCACCAGCTTCTTCAATTTTTCCAATGATTCCTGCCATCCCAGGTAACAGGCCTCTGCCGGTATCATAGCCGGAATGCCTGTCTGTGTGGCAGTCAGCTCCGTACCTACGGAAACTTTTTTGAGTGAAATTGTAGTGATCATTTCTCCCGGCAGGTTGGGATTATCAAATACATCAGTGTACTTCAGGAATTCGTTTGGTTTTATCTCCAGGAATTTTCCGCCGAAAGAATGTCCGTTGCCGGTTGTAAAATTGATGAATGACATTTTATAGCTGCCGCCCACCTTCACCTCCATACTATGCACTACGCATACAAATCCATACGGAGGAAGCCATGATGCCATGG
>JAEUVK010000194.1 GCA_016787135.1 Chitinophagaceae bacterium
CCATTTTATGAGCTGATCATAAATTGCAATGATGCGCTGAAGCATTTTAAGATCATGGTGGCTGAAAAGCGAATGACGGAAGATGAGTTCCAGCAGCGTTATTCTGATATCGGCGCCCTTCGTTCATTTCTTTATTTGCAGCTAGGTATTCATTATGGCGAGGTTCCTTACGTGACCAGTGCCGTAGAAAATCTCGATGCTGTACGTGATGTAACCGCCTTTCCCCGTATTTCTTTTAATGCGTTGCTGGATAGCCTGATCAATTTTACAGTGAGTCTTCCATATAAAAATGTGTATCCTTCCGGTACCAATCTGAATATAACAGTGGATGGTTACCCGACACAGAAGTTTTTTATCAACAAAAAAGTCCTTTTAGGGGATTTGTACCTGTGGAAAGGTGACTATATCGAATCTGCCAAATGGTACAGGGAAGTGATGGAAACGGGTACTCAGGGTACGGTGAACGGGCAATACTATACTTTATACAAACTTGGTTGGGATAGTAACGGTGATATTGATCATTATGTAACATATTCAAGAGCCGGTGATGCATCTACGCTGGTGTATAATTCGCAATGGCGCATTATGTTTGAACAACCTTTCGGATCGGCAGGTTTTGACAGGGAATGGGTGTGGGTATTACCATTTGATAACAAATTCAAGCCGGAAAACTCCCTGATCAAACTCTTTTCACCTGTTGGAGGTTCTTATCTTGTAAGACCGTCGCAGGCAGTGCTCGATATGTGGGATGGAGAAGTACAGAGACCGGCACAGGGCGGTTCTATTCCGTATGATGCGAGGAAGCTTTTAAGCTGTAAGGAAATCGGTGGGCAACCCGTAGCTATGAAATATCTCTACAATTACCTTAACTACAATACGGCTGCTCCGGTCAATCAGTTAGTAAAAGATGGAAAGTGGTTTTTATTCCGTCAAACACATCTGCATTTGCGCTTTGCCGAAGCGGCAAATAGGGCTGGCAAATACAGGTTGGCCTGGGGCTTTTGGAATAATGGGATAGCCGGTGCTTACCCGGCCCCCGGGAGCGATGTGACCAATTATCACAACACTTTGACAGAGCCGTATCCATTCAACTTTGATGCCCGGAATAGTGGTAGCTCAGGAGTTCCTTATTACAGATCCGATTGGTACAGGAATATTGGCATCAGGGCAAGAGCTAATCTTAACAATGTAGATATTGCTGCATCTGATAGTCTCATTGGCGTCGAAAACGGGTTAATAAAAGAAACAGCATTGGAAAACGCTTTTGAAGGCACACGCTGGCCTGACCTGCTTCGTGTTGCGATTCGCCGTAATGATCCGGCCTTTATAGCTGATAAAGTTTATGATAAACTTATCAAGTCGGGCATATCTGCCGGTTCAGCTTCTGCCACCAGGGCTAAATTGCTGGCGAAGGACTGGTACCTGCCTTTTAAATGGTAATAATATTGATGTAAGAATAACAGAAGAGTTTCTAGCAAGCAATCGTCAAGGCAAAGGCAGGGAGTGTTATACGACCTGCCTTATTTTTTATCTGTGAAATTATTCAGATGAAATCTGTAACAAGACAACGGATTCATTAGTAAAAATCGTCCAATACAGCACATCATTCAACACTGCTTTTATGAAAAGAATATCGGTTGGTTTCATGCTTGTTCTGTCAGTGATATCAGGTATCCATGGCCAGCGGAAGATGGAATACCTTGACCGGGGTGTGGTGGCAGTTCGTAACGCGGAAGGAAAGGCTTTTGTAAGCTGGCGGTTACTGGCGTCTGAACCGGATAACATTGCCTTCAATGTGTATTGTACAGTCAATGGGAAAACGGCAAAATTGAATAAGACACCTGTTGTAAAGACAACAAGTTTTACTGATCCCGGCACTGACACGCTTCAAAGCAAAAATTATTTTGTAAAAACAGTCATAAAGGGAAAAGAGGGGACAGCCAGTAAGTCATTTACATTAAAGCGGGGCAATGCACCCTACTTCTCTATTCCCCTGCAAACGCCACCTGGTTATTCTCCCAACGATGGAAGCGTGGCAGACCTGGATGGTGATGGTGAATACGAAATTGTATTGCACCAGGCAGGCAGGGGAAAAGACAACAGCCAGGCTGGAACGACCGATCCGCCCATTTTCCAGGCGTATAAATTAAACGGCACGCTTTTATGGACGATCAATCTCGGAAAGAATATCCGGGAAGGGGCACATTATACACAGTTCATGGTGTACGATCTTGATGGTGATGGCAGGGCAGAGGTAGCTATGAAAACCGCAGATGGCTCCATGGATGCAAAAGGAAATGTGATCGGAGATTCCACCAAAGACTGGCGCAACGATAAAGGGTACATTTTAGCAGGCCCGGAGTATCTTACTGTGTTTGACGGATCA
>JAEUVK010000226.1 GCA_016787135.1 Chitinophagaceae bacterium
GGCTTTGCCATAAAATAATTATAGTATGGAATCATTTCTTAACTGGATAACGGCCAATCAACAGATTATTTACATTGTGATCCTGATGATTTTTGTTGGTATAGAGGTGATCGGTCATGTGCCGAGTGTATTGCATACGCCACTGATGAGTGGCGCTAATGCTATTCATGGCGTGGTGATCATCGGGGCGATCATCGTGATGGGTAAGGCAGAGCATGATAATTACCTGGCATTGATACTCGGTTTCCTCGCTGTCGTGTTAGGAACACTAAATGTGGTAGGCGGCTTTGTAGTAACGGACAGGATGCTGGAAATGTTTAAGAAGAAGAAGCCTCCCCAAACCCCTCCGAAGGAGGGGCTTTAGGAAGACTCCGGTTGAAAGAATTTGTTTGCACTAGTTGAAACTCTTAAAATAAAAAGTACACTTGCTGCTTTCCGGGCTGTGAGTGGTAAGCCTCCCCTCGGGGAGGTTTGGAGGGGCTCATATGATACTTACTATCTGTTATCTCATTGGTTCGGTCACGTTCATTCTCGGGCTGAAGATGTTGTCCAATCCAGCTACGGCGAGAAAGGGAAACCTGGTGGCCGCTGCGGGTATGACCATTGCTATTATCGGAACCATCTTTTTATACACTGATGAAGCAGGCAACAAGCTGCACAACTACGGTTGGATATTCGGCGGTATTGCTATCGGCGCCATCATCGGCACATTGGCAGCAAAGAAAGTAAAGATGACGGCTATGCCGGAGATGGTGAGTATGTTCAATGGTATGGGTGGGGCTTGTGCGGCATTGATAAGTGTTGTTGAGTTTAATCATCTTGCATTTTCAGTGACCCCGGGGTGGCATACTATTCTATACCCTCCTGAAATGATTGGGCATGTATTGATCATTATTCTTGGTCTTATTATCGGTTCTGTATCTTTTGCGGGTAGTATGATTGCCTGGGGTAAGTTGAATGGTAGTGTAAAAGACTTTTCATTCAAAGGCCAGCATATCGTAAACATACTTTTACTATTGGTGATTCTGGGATTGGCCGTTTATCTCGTTGGCTGGATGCCTGCCAATAGTCAACTCATATTTTACGTCATTTTTGCTTTATCGCTATTATACGGTGTGTTCTTTGTCTTTCCCATCGGCGGTGCTGATATGCCGGTTGTGATTTCTTTATTGAACTCTTTTACAGGTGTTGCCGCTGCCTGCGGTGGTTTCCTGTATGATAATAAAGTGATGCTGACAGGTGGTATCCTCGTTGGTGCTGCGGGTACTTTACTCACCATACTGATGTGTAAAGCGATGAACCGTTCATTATTGAATGTATTGATCGGTTCATTCGGAGGCAGTGCAAAAACAGGCGGTCCTGCGGGGGCAAAACAACAGGGTGCTTACAAAGAGATCAGCCTGAGCGATACCGCCGTGGTCATGAGCTATGCGAATAAAGTGATGATCGTACCGGGCTATGGCCTGGCCGTGGCACAAGCACAACATGCCTGTCACGAGTTGGAAAAACTACTGGCGGAAAAGGGAGTGGAAGTAAAATATGCGATACATCCGGTTGCCGGCCGTATGCCGGGACACATGAATGTATTGCTCGCCGAAGCTGATGTGAGTTATGAGAAATTATTGGAGATGGAACATGCCAATGAAGAATTCCCAACTACTGATGTGGTGCTGATCCTCGGCGCCAATGACGTGGTGAACCCTGCCGCCAAGACCGATCCTGCTTCGCCTATATATGGTATGCCGATACTGGATGTAGAATTGGCCAAAACAGTTATCGTTAACAAACGCAGTATGAAGCCAGGTTATGCCGGCATTGAGAATGATCTTTTCTTCCGTCCTAAAACCTCCATGCTGTTTGGCGATGCAAAGAAAGTGTTGCAGGACCTGATCGGGGAGATAAAGAACCTCTGAGTTGGCTGTTTATGGTTTGCAGTTAATAGTTTTGCTGAGTGCAATTGCCCATTCAATTATTAAATTCTCTAAGTGACATCAATGGCTTCAACAAAGAAGCATTTGAATCCGTACACGCCTCCGGTGAACAGGTCACTTCGATACGGTTGAATCCGGCAAAAGTACAAGTCGGCACGGTATTTTCAACAATAGGAGACCCCACTCACCACTCACCACTGACCACTCACATTCCATGGACAGCGTATGGGTACTATCTTGACAAACGTCCCTCCTTCACTTTCGACCCTCTCTTTCATGCGGGCTGTTATTATGTACAGGAAGCCAGCAGTATGTTTCTCGAACAGGCGTTGAAACAAACTGTTAACCTTTCACAACCATTAAAAGTACTTGATCTCAGTGCAGCGCCGGGAGGTAAATCCACACATATACAATCGCTGATCTTAAAAGAAAGTTTGCTGGTCAGTAATGAGGTGATACGATCAAGAGCCAAAATTTTAAAAGACAATATCATCAAATGGGGTAGTGCAAATGTAGTTGTCACTAATAATGACCCGAAAGACTTTACCGGGCTGGAAAATTACTTTGATGTGATCGTGGTGGATGCTCCCTGCAGTGGCAGCGGCCTCTTCCGCCGTGAGCAGGAAGCAATAACTGAATGGAGCCTGAACAATGTAGCATTGTGCAGCCAGCGGCAGCAACGGATACTGGCGGATGTATGGCCTTCACTAAAAAAAGACGGGGTGCTTATCTATTCGACCTGTTCGTATTCTAAGGAAGAGAATGAGGATATCATGGAATGGATGATAAGAGAGTTGGGAGCCCGGAGCCGGGAGTTGGGAGTGGAAGAGAGCTGGGGTATTGTAAGAACTCAATCAGGTTCAGGGGCTGTTGGCTATCGTTTCTGGCCGGATAAGGTAAAAGGGGAGGGTTTTTTCCTGGCCTGTTTTCAAAAGATGGAAGGCGAAGAGGAGAGTGCTTTTAAAGCCAAAACAAAGGCAACACCCGTTTCCAAAAATGAAATGGGAGCCATAGTCAAATGGGTGAATACAGATGGATACGATTTCATCAAACATGAAAATACGGTCTATGCCTGGCCGGAGAATCTTGTCAATGATATGAATGTTATTTTATCAAAACTGAGGGTGATCTATTCCGGCGTCCGTGTTGGGGAATTGATGAGGGATAAGTTAGTGCCCGATCATGCGCTTGCGATGAGTGGTTTGGTGTCTGCTGACCTATCTCTGCTGCCTCTAAACTATGAACAGGCGACCCGGTACCTGCAGCGGAAAGATCTGTCACTGGAAACAAAAGAAAAAGGCTGGCAACTGGTCAGCTATGAAGGGAATGTTCTGGGATGGGTGAATGTGCTGCCTGGTCGCATTAACAACTATTACCCGAAAGAATTAAGGATACTGAAGGACAGTAATTGACCAATAATGGTTAATTTGCTGTACTGAAAACAAAGGTGTACCCAAACTCAGACCGTATGAAGAACCTCTTGCCGGTATTACTCATCTCCATTGCGTGGACAGGTATTTCCTATTCTCAACAGGGGCAGCTGATCATAAAAGGCGGGAGCAAAGGCCTGCATCTCGATCATACTGTGGTGGCCAAAGAGGGTTTCTTTTCTATTGGCCGCACCTATAATGTACATCCCAAACACCTGGCTTCATACAATGATCTTGATATCAACAAAGGCCTGAATATCGGCCAGACGATCCACATACCACTTACCGATACCAATTTTTCCCAACAGGCAGGTAAAGGCACGCCGGTATATTACAGGGTGGGGGACAAAGAAGGACTGATGAAAGTGAGTAATGCTAATAACGGGGTGAAACTGCAAAGTCTCCGTGACTGGAATAAACTGTCCAATGATAATATCAAATCAGGGTCGAAGCTGATTGTTGGGTTCCTGGTGCCGGCTGAACAAACTTCTGTAGTAACTGCAGAGCCTGCAAAGGAAGATGCAAAGAAAGTAATTGAAGAAAAAGCGGTAACAAAAAAAGAAACAGAACCGGAAAAAACAGTGGTGAAAGCAGAAGAAAAGAAGCCTGAGCCGGAAGTATCAAAGCCTGTTGTAAAAGAAGAGCCTAAAAAAGCTCAGCCTGCAACTGTAAAGCAACAACCGGTTACGACAAATATGTCGGGACAGGGCTATTTCAAAGCCCATTTTGACCTGCAGGTAAAGCAAAAGCCCGTTTCAAAAACTGAAACGGTTACTTCCGGCATTTTTAAAACCACTTATGGCTTACAGGAAGCAAAATACTATATGCTGACGGATGGTGTTCCTCCGGGAACTATCATCCGGATCATTAATCCCGAAAATAACAAGACGATCTATGCAAAGGTGTTAGGGGAGATGAGTGGCATCCGTCAGAATAAAGGATTGGATATACGAATCAGTGATGCGGCAGCAGCTACGCTGGGAATAACAGATCTGGAAAAGTTTATTGTAAAGATCAACTATTAAGGAGTGTGCTGATGCGCTAATTAAACCTGTATCCACGAAGAAACTCCCCGGTACTCATTTTCTTTTTTCCTTCGAGTTGTAATTCTTTTACGTGGATATACCCGTTGCTGCAGGCAAACTTCAAAAATGTTTTTCCATCTGTATCAATTTCACCCGGTTTTATTGAAGGATTGATGATCTCTTTTTCACTCCGGTATATTTTCAGCATTTTATCATTCAGAAAAGTAAAGGCGCCGGGAAAAGGCGAGAGACCGCGGATCAGGTTATGAACTTCCGCTGTGGTCTTAGTAAAATCAATTTTGCAGGTTTCGGTAAAGATCTTGGGAGCATGTTTTAGTTGCGAGCCGGATACTGACCACTCCCCGCTCACCACTGACGATTGCGGAGTTTCTTTCAGCGTGCCTTCTGCTATTCCTTTTACTGTTTTAACCAAAAGCTGAGCCCCAATTTCTTTCATCCTGTCATGTACTTCACCCGCCGTTTCATTTTCATCAATGGGAAAACTTTCCTGTAACAGGATATCTCCGGTATCTATCTCATGCTTTAATCTGAAAGTAGTAACACCTGTTTCATTTTCCCCGTTGATAACGGCCCAGTTGATGGGAGCAGCACCACGGTATTGAGGAAGTAAAGAACCATGAAGATTGATTGTTCCTTTGGGCGGCATGTTCCAGACCGCTTCCGGCAGCATACGGAAGGCAACAACTATTTGCAGGTCGGCTTTTAATGATCTTAACTCTTCAAGGAAAACAGGGTTCTTTAGTTTCTCCGGCTGCAATACGTTCAAACCATGCTCAGCAGCATATTTCTTTACGGCACTTTCATTCATCTTCATACCCCTTCCGGCTGGTTTATCAGGGGCAGTGATAACGCCAACGATATCGTAACCTGCTTTTACCAATGCATCCAAAGATGCTACCGCAAATTCAGGCGTGCCCATAAAGACGATGCGCAATGCATGAAGGGCAAGATTAAAGGTGGCAGGTCCTGTATCCTTTTGTTTCAACTGGTATTCGATCATGGCTGCGAAGGTAGCAAACCCGCCTGTAAGAGGGAAGCCTGTATATATCCTGTTCAGTAAGCTTCAGTCTGCTAAATAATTTTTATCTTCACTTAACCTCTTTAAATTCATATAACGATTGCCCTGCCCTCTTTTGACTTTAAATCACCAATATGGCAATAAGGGTAGCGATCCGGCATAAAACAGTTTATTCTTACGACAGGCTGGTGGCTTTGTCTCCGCATGTGTTCCGTTTACGTCCTGCTGTCCATTCACGTACAGCTATCGAATCCTATTCGTTTAAGATCACACCTAAAGACCATTTCATCAACTGGCAACAGGACCCCTTTGGCAATTACCAGGCAAGGGTCATATTTCCCGAAAAAGCCAAAGAATTAAAGATTGAAGTGGAAGTGATCGCCAACCTTGTCAGCATTAATCCCTTTGATTTTTTTGTAGAGGACTATGCAGAAAAGTACCCTTTTAAGTATCGTGATCAGTTGCCCAAAGAACTCACCCCTTACCTGGAAGTAAAGGAAAAAGGGCCCCGTCTCATGCAGTGGTTAGAAGGGATTGATAAACACGAAAAGAATATCAATGATTTCCTTGTCTATCTCAACCAGAAGCTGAATAAAGACATCAACTATTCCATTCGCATGGAAGCGGGAGTACAGACTTGTGAAGAAACCCTTGGAAAAGCCCTGGGATCATGCAGGGATTCCGCATGGTTATTTGTACAAATATTACGTCACTTAGGATTGGCCGCCCGGTTTGTATCCGGATATTTAGTGCAACTGACGGCAGATGAAAAATCATTGGATGGTCCCTCGGGTCCTGAAGCCGATTTTACCGATCTGCATGCATGGACGGAAGTATATATACCTGGTGCCGGTTGGATAGGATTAGATCCGACTTCCGGTTTGTTTGCAGGAGAAGGGCATATTCCTTTGGCCTGTACTCCTGATTATGCAAGTGCGGCACCCGTTGTTGGTGCTACGGATAAATGTGAAGTGAGTTTCTTTTTTGAAAATACCGTCACACGCATTTATGAAGACCCACGTGTTACCAAACCTTATACCGATCAGCAATGGTATGAAATAAATAGACTGGGTGAGCAGGTGGATAAAGATCTCGATGCCGGAGATGTAAGAATGACAATGGGAGGAGAGCCGACTTTTGTTTCTATAGATGATATGGAATCAGCGCAATGGAACACCGCAGCTGATGGGAAAGAAAAACGCATCCTTTCACACGATCTTATCTACAGGTTACGTGAAAAGTTTGGCCCCGATGGGTTGATCCATTATGGCCAGGGTAAATGGTACCCGGGAGAACCATTGCCCCGCTGGCAATATGGTTTGTTCTGGCGAAAAGATGGTTATCCTGTTTGGAAAAACATTGACCTCATTGCGCATGAAAAAACAGAACGAACCTATACAGTTGATGACGCAAAAAAATTGATAGAAGAACTGGCGAAACGTTTAGCCGTCAGTCCTGATAATGTAAGCCCGGCTTATGAAGATGTATTTTATTTTTTATGGACAGAAGGAAAGAATCCGGTAAATATCGATCCTTTAAAAGCAAATTTAAAAGATTCGTTGGAACGACGGACATTGGCTCAACTGCTCAACCAGGGCCTGGGTGATCCTGTGGGTTATGTGTTGCCTCTGCAATGGAATTACTGGAACAATAAATGGCTTAGCTGTAAATGGGTATTCAATCGTGATTATCTTTTTTTAATACCCGGCAATTCACCGATCGGGCTACGATTGCCCTTAGATTCATTGCCTGTTATAGCCAAAGCAAAAATGCCACAACGGGTAGAAAGAAGTTTGTTTGAAGAGCTGCCACCGTTGGAGCATTTCCATGAAACTATTGCATCACGTTATGGATTGGTATCCGATCACAGTCAAACGCCAAAGCAAAAGATACAGCAGCAGGTGTTGGAAATAGCAGCAAAAGAGAAAAAGAAAAAAGACCTCTGGAATATAGAAAAAGAAGAAGAACCTGAAGTAGAAGTAACATTTGAAGTAGCCACAATCAGAACGGCACTGAGTATAGAATTAAGAGATGGGTTCCTCTACATTTTCATTCCACCGATGGAGTATCTCGAACATTATCTGGATGTAACTGCTTCCATTGAAGCAGCGGCTTCCAAATTAAATTTACAGGTACGCATTGAAGGTTATGAACCACCCCGTGATAGTAGAATGGAACGGCTGGTTATATCGCCTGACCCGGGAGTGATCGAAGTAAATATTCACCCTGCAAAGAATTGGAAAGAACTGCTACATAATACAGATACGCTATATGAGCAGGCTCGTCTCTCAAGGTTAGGTACTGAAAAATTCATGCTCGACGGAAGGCATACCGGCACCGGTGGCGGTAACCACATTACTATTGGTGGTTCATCGCCTTCCAACAGTCCTTTATTACGAAGGCCCGATCTTTTACGAAGCCTCATTACATTCTGGCAACATCATCCCGGTTTATCTTATTTGTTTTCGAGTGCTTTTATCGGGCCCACCAGCCAGGCGCCCCGGATCGATGAAGGCCTGGAAGATTCTTTATATGAAATGGAGATCGCCTTCAGCCAGGTGCCTGAAAAAGGTTTCATTCCTTTTTGGGTAACGGACAGGATATTCCGTCATTTGCTTACAGACATCACCGGCAATACACACCGCTCCGAATTTTGTATTGATAAATTATATTCTCCGGACTCTTCATCCGGTCGATTGGGTATTTTGGAATTCCGTGCATTTGATATGCCGCCGCATAAGCGGATGAGTTTATTACAAATGCTATTGATCCGTGCATTGATAGCCGCCTTCTGGAAAAAACCCTATAAACATAAACTGGTAAGATGGGGAACGGCTTTATATGACAAATTCTTGTTGCCGCATTATGCACAGGAAGATATCGCCGATGTAGTAGAATACCTGAACAATGCCGGTTATGCTTTTGATATCAACTGGTTCAAACCCTTCTTTGAATTTCGTTTCCCGCATTATGGATCGGTGCGCATACAAAATATAGATATGGAAATACGTATGGGTATTGAACCCTGGCATGTATTGGGAGAAGAAATGTCCAGCTCAGGTACGGCCCGGTTTGTTGATTCATCATTGGAAAGGGTGCAGGTAAAGTTAAAAGGCATCAATGACAGCCGCTATATTTTATTATGCAATGGTTTTCGGGTACCCTTGACCGCCACACCTGTCAAAGGCGAGTATATATGCGGTATCCGTTATCGTGCCTGGCAACCGCCGAGCGCATTGCATCCTACTATCGGGGTGGATACTCCGCTTACGTTTGATATTGTTGATACCTGGAACAGCCGTTCTATTGGTGGCTGCACCTATTATGTATCGCATCCAGGCGGCAGAAGTTATGATACATTTCCCGTCAATAGTTTTGAGGCCGAATCTAGACGTGTCAGCCGCTTTGGCAAAACGGAACATAGCCAGGGCCCTCTCTTTGTCCGTTCTTATTTTTCCGTTATACAACATTATGTGGAGAATGACCGTACGCCGTTCTACTATGATGCTCCTCCACCGGAGATCAATAATGAATTTCCGTGTACGCTGGATCTGCGGTTGAAGAAGGGAAGTTGATGCAACCGGTGAATTATTCTTCAATCCTT
>JAEUVK010000060.1 GCA_016787135.1 Chitinophagaceae bacterium
GGCATGTTCCTGCTGGCAGGCGGCAAAAGTGAAGACCCCACGAAGTTCAATGCTGAGGAGGTCTATAGTACTACCCGTATCACCGTGGCCCCTATCCTGATACTGGCAGGGCTGGTGATCGAGATATTTGCGATATTCAGAAAACCGAAAGGATAATAAATAATTAAGTGAAAAGCCGGTTGTGAAACCGGCTTTTTTTATTTAGTTTTCAGGCCGTTATCATTGTTCATCTACATATTCATCCATGGATTTTTTGCAGGCAGTTATCATAGCGATCGTCGAGGGCATTACCGAATTCCTTCCCATTTCTTCCACCGGCCACATGATCATCACCAGTTCGTTGCTGGGCATCGAGAAAGACGAGTTCACCAAACTTTTTGAAGTAGCGATACAGTTTGGCGCTATACTGGCCGTGGTCGTATTATACTGGACCAAATTCTTTGATTTCCGCAGTTGGAAATTCTACTTCAAACTCATCATTGGCGTCATTCCGGCCCTTGTGCTGGGCTTTCTTTTTTCTGATAAAATAGATAAGCTGCTGGAGAGCCCAACCACGGTGGCCATTTCCATGCTGGCGGGCGGTATCATTCTGCTGTTCATTGATAAAGCATTCAACAAACCCACTGTACTGGCAGACGACCAGATCAGTTATGGCAAAGCGTTCATTGTTGGTATCTGGCAAACCATTGCTATGATACCCGGCGTCAGCCGCAGCGCTGCCTCTATCATTGGCGGTATGCAGCAAAAGTTTACCCGCAATCTCGCCGCAGAATTTTCCTTTTTCCTGGCGGTGCCTACCATGTTTGCCGCTACAGCGTATTCCTTATTTGTAAAAAAATGGGAACAGAGCGGCATCCCAAGAAAAGGGTATGAGATCATTTTAGAAACAAGGGATAACACCATTGCCTTTGCACTTGGGAACATCACTGCTTTCATTGTTGCTGTGCTGGCCATCCGCTTTTTTATCAATTACCTGAAAGTATATGGGTTCAAGGTGTTCGGATGGTACCGTATCATTGCCGGCATTATCCTCCTTATCCTGCTGTTTACCGGGGTGATCAAGGGATGATAACTGTTCCCGATCTGGTGACGGGTCGCATACTGACCTGTTGTTTTAGTCGTACCCATTAACATTTGATCTTTAAACTAGCCAATCATTTATGCAAACAGCTTCCAAAAAAGTGATCAACGGATGGGCCATGTACGACTGGGGGAATTCTGCCTACAATCTGGTCATTACTTCCACCATCTTCCCGGCTTACTTCGAAGCCATCGCTGCAGATAATAAAGCTGTATCGAAAACAGCAGTTACTTTTTTAGGAAGGGAATTTGAAAATACCGCGTTGTACAATTATGCATTGGCCCTTGCCATGCTGATAGTCGCTGTCATGTCACCGCTTTTATCTTCTATTGCTGACTACAAAGGCAATAAAAAGAAATTCATGAATTTCTTTTTGACCATGGGAAGTCTTGCCTGTATTTTACTTTTCTTTTTCAACACCCCGACCGGGGCAACCAGCACCAAAGCTTCTTCCCTGGGTCTCGGTCTGGCCTGCAGTATTATTGCCTGTGTTGGTTTCTGGGGCAGCCTTGTTTTTTACAATTCATTCTTACCGGAGATCGCTGCGCCGGAAGACCGCGACAGAATCAGTGCCAAAGGTTTTGCATACGGTTATATCGGCAGCGTTTTATTGCAGATCATTTGCTTTGTATTTGTATTCTTTCCGGGTATCCTGGGAGGTTATGAGAACGATCATGAAGCTTCTACGATACAGTTTCGCACTTCCTTCTTACTGGTGGGTGTTTGGTGGTGGGGATTCGGGCAATTCTCATTAAGCCGCTTGCCCAGACCGGTGCCTGCCGGCACCGGTGACCTTAAACATCATATTCTTTCAAAAGGATATAAAGAGCTGCAAAAAGTATGGAACCAGTTAAAACACATACCATCACTTAAGCGGTTTCTTTTCGCTTATTTCTTTTACAATATGGGCGTACAGACGGTGATGCTGGTAGCCGCATTGTATGGAAAGAGTGAACTGCAATTACCCACTACTAACCTTATCATCTCAATTCTAATCATTCAGTTGATCGCCATACCCGGCGCTTATACTATTTCATGGTTGTCATCTAAGATCGGAAACCTCAAGACATTGATGACGGTAGTATCATTATGGATATTACTTTGTATCGGGGGCTATTTTCTTCCCGTTGGAGGCATCTATGAATTTTATGCGTTGGCAGCTGCAGTAGGTTTTGTCATGGGCGGCATTCAGTCGCTCAGCCGTTCCACTTATGCCAAGCTGATGCCTGAAACAAAAGATACTACGTCTTTCTTCAGTTTTTATGATGTCACGGAAAAGATAGCCGCCGTGATAGGTATTTTCAGTTTCGGTTTCATTACCGAACTTACAGGTTCGCAGCGTGGCTCCGTACTGGCGCTGGCTGGTTTCTTTATTATTGGCTTGCTGCTGTTGTTCTATGCGGCAGCGTTGAAGAACAAAACAACATGAAACTTTACACGATCAACACAGGATTTTTCAAACTCGATGGCGGCGCAATGTTCGGTGTAGTGCCTAAGACCATCTGGAATAAAATAAATCCGGCAGATGAAAATAATCTTTGCTCATGGGCCTTGCGTTGCCTGCTCATAGAAGATGGTAACAGGCTAATACTAGTAGATAACGGCAATGGCGATAAACAGGATGCGAAATTCTTCAGCCATTATCACCTGCATGGAGATGATACGCTTGACAAGTCATTGGCGAAATATGGATTTCATCGCGATGACATCACCGATGTTTTTTTAACACACCTGCATTTCGATCATTGTGGTGGCTCTATTATTCGTGAAGGCGATAAACTGGTGCCGGGTTTTAAAAACGCAACTTTCTGGAGTAATGCTAAACACTGGGAATGGGCCGTCAAGCCGAATGATAGGGAAAAGGCTTCGTTCCTGAAAGAAAATATTTTGCCAATACAGGAAAGCGGGAAGCTGAAGTTTGTGGAAGACTGGTTTGATAAATCACCGGACCAGCCTGGATGGCATACGACTGTCAATGGGCTTTTACCTTCTGTTCGGTTTTCAGAAAATATTTCCGTGCGTTTTGTCAACGGCCATACGGAAAGCATGATGCTGCCGCAGATACAGTACAAGGGCAGGACGATCGTCTTTATGGCCGACCTGCTTCCTTCTGCCGGTCATATACCTATTCCGTATGTAATGGGGTATGATATGTTCCCTCTCACCACCATGAATGAAAAAAAATCATTTCTCAAAGAAGCGATAGAGAATGATTATATACTTTTCTTTGAGCATGACCCGGTCAATGAATGCTGTAACCTGCAGCAAACGGAAAGGGGGATACGGCCCAAAGATCTCTTTAAACTGGAAGATATCTGATCAGCGCCTTTTGATCAGTGACGTCAGCGGGTGACGGATATTCTCGTAGTTCATCATATCTATTTTCACTTTGCCCACTACTATGGGGCTTTCAATGCGTACCGGGATCCGGTTGGCATCATCGGTCACCCATACTGTCATGTGTTCACCGCCTTCAAAGATGGTGCCTTTCAGCAAAAGGGGTTTGAACTTGATCGTTTCGAATTTGCCATAACGGGTCTTGACCGTCTCCTTTCCAAGATAACGGATGTACATATTGAAGACCTCATCATCGAGGAACATGGAAAAACCGATCCTGTCATCCTTGCGCAATTTGGAAAAATCGATATTACGGGCATAGAAAACAGCGCTGACGACATCCTGTACACAGGCAGGCACTTTGAACACGCCGGTATTGGTCACCGCTGTGTTAGCTGTTTTATTAAAAGTAACATGCTGGTATTTTTTATACCCGCCTTCATTGACATTACGAACAAATTTCAGCGCCTGCATCGTGGTAGTATCAATATAAGTTTCATACTTATCCCTTACTTTATAGATCCAGTCATATGAAGAGTTGGTATTGCCTTCGCCCACAATATGGAAAACAGGCTTATTGTTCAATGTCTCCAGCGTATTGGTGAATGTAGCTGTACCGGCATTCACGTAAATACCCGCCACTGCATAATACACGGTATAGGTTACTTTTTCTCCGGCTTTAAAGGCGCTGTTTTCAATACCGCAGAACTCCTGGAATGGCGTTTCTGATCTATGTGTAAAAGCCATCAATGCAAAAAGAGGTATCACGATCAGCTTAAGTCCCTTCATCATCTTTGTTATTATTCTTAAAAATTCTTTTTATACCCAGGATCAGTAAACTCCCTGCCAACGCCGGAATGATCAGGTTAATGAACCATATACTCACCGCTGCCAGGCTTATTCCAAGGCTGTTACTGCTGAATAGACCCAGTAGTTTCAGGCTCACTTGTCCCCTCAGGCTAAGATCGGTAAATAAAGCAATGGTGGGAATAACCGCCATTACCAGGAATGAAACACTCACAGCCCATAGCCCCTGCCACCACGAAACCTCCACACCAAATAAACGAAAGAGCAGGTAATATTGTATGATAAATACCAGAAATCTTACCGCTGATAAAGACAAAAGTTGCCCCATCAACGTTGCATTGAACCCTTCCAGGTCTTTGATCAGCCATACATATTTCCGGATGGCCGGTAGTTTATCTACCAGTTTGATAATCAGGGACAGCCTGAAATAAAATACTGTTAAAACCAGCAGCGCAAAGAAAACACCATAGATCATTACCTGCATCCATACCCCGGACAATACCTGGCTGTTTTCAACAGGATCCTTTAATACTATCAATCCTATCCATCCCATGAATAAAGTAACAAGCAGCTGGCTCATGCTTCCTGCTATTGTCAGCGAGATTGCTTTGAGCCTGTTCCCTTCGTTCATATATAACACCCGCCCGATATACTCCCCTACCCGGTTCGGCGTAGTCACCGAAAATGAAGTGCCGGACAGTATTGCTTTAAAAGCTGTAAAAAAACTCACCCGCTGAATTTGCCGGACCGATATCTTCCATTTGATCGCTTCAATACTCCAGTTGATCATCATCAGCATAACAACCAGAACGAGGTTTACCACCATTGAGTTCCCGAATGATCCGCGTATCTGCTGCCACGATCTCTCTAAATTGGGTTGCCGCTCCACCTGCGTATAAATTGAATACGAAAGCCACATAAACAACACAGGTCCGAGAAAGTAGTTGGTGAAGATTTTGATATTTTTGTTCAGCTTCATTAATCGTGTAAAAATACAGCCCCTTTGCAAAAGCCCGTTAAAATAATCCTTGGTATCGACCCCGGCACCCTTGTTATGGGACACGGCATCGTTGCTGTCAATGGTAATTCGATGCAACTGCTGGAGATGAGTGTGCTTAAATTATCCGGCAAAAAGGATAATTATGAAAGATTGCAAATGATACACCAGCAGGTTGTATCGCTGGTAAAAAAATATCATCCCGATGAGTTTGCTATTGAGTCGCCTTTTTTCGGAAAGAATGTACAGAGCATGCTGAAACTGGGAAGGGCACAGGGTGTAGCCATTGCCGCCGCTATGAGTGCGGGCTTACCGGTGACCGAATATTCCCCAAAAAAAATAAAACAATCCATCACAGGTAATGGCAATGCAGACAAAGAACAGGTCTGGAAAATGCTGCAGCATATTCTTTCATTGAAAGAAAAACCCAGGCATTTTGATGCGACTGATGCACTCGCTGTGGCCATTTGTCACCATTTCCAGGGAAAATTACCGGCAACGCCCTCTGCTACTGGTAAAAAGAAAACAAAAGGGGTTAAGAATAGCTGGGATGATTTTATTACGAAAAATCCGCACAGGATATTGAAGAAATAGTTTTAGAGGTTTGCCAATATCTTTTCCTGCACCTGTTTTAATTCTTCCTGTGATAATTTGAGTTTTGGATTAGTGAAGTTCAGATCATCTGCTGAATTGATCGGTACTAGGTGAATATGTGCATGAGGTACTTCGAGCCCGATCACAGAGATGCCGCAGCGGTTGCAGTCAAATGCTTTTTCAATAGCTTTTGCGATGGGCCGGGCAAAGACGAGCATTTCCTGCAGGTATTCCTGCGGCAGATCGAAAAGATTATCTACTTCTTTTTTAGGCACTACCAGCACATGACCCTCCTTTAAGGGAAATATATCCAGGAAGGCAAAGAATCTTTCATCCTCTGCAATTTTATAAGAAGGTATTTCACCGGCTATGATCTTTGAGAATATTGTCATACCACCAAAAATTTTTGATTTCAATAGCTGCAAATAATATCTGGCTTTTTTAAACACATTCAGTTTTGCCCTGCAAAACTACGTTTCAAAAAAATACCCCCGCATTTGCAGGAGCATAAAAAAATCATTCATCGGCATATCAGGCAGTGATCTTCTCAATTTTAAAATGAATCACGCCAGCCGGGGCCTGCACCTCCGCCGTATCTCCCACCTGCTTACCAAGAATACCTTTACCTATTGGTGAGCCTACAGATATCTTGCCTGCTTTCAGGTCTGCTTCCTTTTCGCTGACGATCTGGTAGGTCACCTGCTTTTTTGTTTTTACATTAGTTAATGTCACTTTGGTCAGAATAGAAACTTTGCTGGTATCAATGTTCGATTCATCCAGCACCCTGATGTTGGCCATCGAACCTTCCATAGCAGCTATCTTGGCTTCCAGCAGGCCCTGTGCTTCCTTAGCAGCATCGTATTCTGCATTCTCTTTCAGATCGCCTTTCTCCCTGGCTTCTGCAATAGCACGGCTGGCAGCGGGACGGTCCACAGCTTTCATTCTCTGCAGCTCTGCTTTCATCTGCTCCAGTGTTTCTTTGGTCACGTATTGAATACTCATAACTCCTCCTTTGGATAAAAAGAAAAAAATAACAACGCCTCAGGGATTGTACTGAAGCGTTGCATTATTAAAGACAAAGATAATGAACTATTCGGGAAAATTAAAAGTATGATTGAAATCCGCTGCTGTCAAAAACCCAGATACGGAAAGCTACCGCTTACATAAACAATTTATCCGCAAGCACTTTGGCCATTTTGTAAGAAGCCTCGTGTGTATAGCCGGCAATATGTGGGGTAATGATCACATTGGGCTGGGCAAGCAGCCAATCCAGGCGGGCTTTTTCATCGGCATTGTAAGAATCAAGCTTTTCATTTTCCAGCACATCCAATGCAGCACCTGCTATTTTATTCTCCCGGATAGCAGCAATAACGGCATCCGTATCTGCCACTTTCCCTCTCGATGCATTTAAAAAATAAGGATTTCGTTGCAACGAATCAAAAAAGGATTGATTTGCCATATGAAAAGTTTCTTCTGTCAGCGGCACATGAAAACTGACAACGTCGGCATACCGCCCTATTTGTTCCAGGCTGGCTTCTTTGATATAATCTTTACCAAATCCAAACTTATACTTATCATAGGCCAGGATTGTGACGTCAAAAGATCTCAGTAGTTTGGCAAAAGCGTTGCCCGTATTTCCAAAACCTATTATTCCTACCGTCTTACCTGTCAATTCAACTCCCCGGTTCTGCTCTCTTTTCCATATTCCTTTTTTTACTTCCTCTGCTGAAATATGAATATTATTCATCAGGTTCAGCAAAAGCCCTAATACATGTTCTGCCACGGCATTCCGGTTACCTTCAGGACTACTTACGCATTTGACACCCTTGCTTTCTGCATAAGGCACATCGATCAGTTCCATTCCACTGCCTAAGCGACCGATCCACTTTAGTTGAATGGCCTTATCAATTAAAGCTTTATCTGCTTTTATTCTTGTGGTCACCACCAGGCCTTCTGCTTCATAAATAATTGCAGCCAGTTCGTCATAAGTGATACCTGGATTATTGATCACTTCATACCCCTGCATTTTCAGCCTTTCAGCCAGGTGTTCATGTGTTTTCCCGGTAATGATCGCTTTCTTCATTTCATTCTAAAAGTTAGGTCAGCAAACTGCTGCACATTTAATTGCTCCGCTCTTTTATTGAACAATTCATCCTGCAATATAGTCGCATCGAATAAACCTTTTACCGCATTTCTCAATGTCTTTCTCCGCTGGTTAAAAGCGGTTTTCACCAAAAGAAAAAAATCTTTCTCGCTTTTCATGGCCATCGTTCTTGTTTTGGGTAAAAGCCGGATAACACCGCTTTTTACTTTTGGCGGGGGGGTAAATGACCGTTCATGCACATCAAACAGGTATTCCACTTCAAAGAATGCCTGCACCAGTACGCTCAATACACCGTATGTTTTATTCCCTTCCTTTGCGGCCACCCGTTGCGCCACTTCCTTCTGAAACATACCAACCATACATTCAACATCATCTTTCCAGTCAAGTATCTTAAACAAGATTTGCGTGGAAATGTTGTACGGGAAGTTTCCCACTACGGTAAACTTTCCTTCAAAAGGTTTATCGATATCTAAAAAACTCCTGTGAATGATTTTCCCTTCCAGCAAAGGATAAGTCTTCAATAAAAAATCTACTTTCTCCTCATCCAGTTCCACTGCCCTGAAATTTATATCCCCGGTCTGCAAAAGATATTTCGTCAATGCGCCGCCACCCGGGCCTACTTCCAGCAATTGCGTAAAAGGTCTTTGCTGCAAAGCCGCTACGATCTTACGGCAAATATTCTCGTCCTTTAAAAAATGTTGCCCAAGTGATTTTTTGAGTGTGTACATACCGTGATCAAAAATAGCAAAAATAAAACGCTCCTTTGTGCAGGGAGCGTTAAGTAAATCAAAAGGGTACTTTTATATAACTTATCTATTATTATCGCTTAATAAACTTTTGTACTATCAAATAACTATTATCATTGCGGATCGCTTTTACGATATAAGTTTGTGCCGGCCATCTCCGGATGTTGATCTTTGTTTCCTGGCTGTTTGCATTGATCATTGTTTTTGCAGTGTAAACAATCTTTCCCGACAGATCAGACACCTCGATTGTTACCGGCACCGTTCTTTCGCCCGTAAACCTGAAAATAACATCTTCATCAGCCGGGTTAGGATAAACCATCAAAGAGAATTTTACCGGGTCAAAATAAACTGCAGTTGTTTTGCTGTAGGTAAACTGCCCGTCTGTATCCACTCCTTTAATGCGGTAATAGTTAGAACCACTGGCCGGATCCGCATCCACCAATATATAAGGAGCAGATGCGCTTACTGTACCCAGATGACTGAATACCCGGCCATCCACGGATCGTTCAACGTCGAAATAACTGAATTTATCATCCGTTACCGCTTTCCATGAAACCTGTACTTTATTACCGGGCAGTATCTTTGAATTGACATCCAGGAAATTCACAGGTAATGTGATCAGCGTAGCGGTACTTTTGATCACCTTTACATTATCGATATAAAAACCATCATCCAGTTCAAAATCAAAACCGCTTCCATCTGCATCAGATAAGAACTGGAAACGCAATCTTACATTGGGAAAAGTTTTGTAAGCGCTCAGATCAAACATTTCTTTTGTCCAGTTTTCCCTGATACCTGTCAAAGACGGTTGGCCGTTTATGGTTATATTATCAAATGTGACCGGTTCCTGTATCGTGGTGCTTCCCGCAACCGGTATCCAGGTAGTACCATTGGTTGAAACCTGTACCTGCAGCCTGTCCCTGAAATTCTCAGCACGATGTTTTACCCAGAAGCTGAGATAAGCAGCAGTGGCATCGCTGAGATCGAACGAGCCTGTTCCGCCAGTATAAGTAGCCGTACGGGTGGAACTGGTGGTATAATTTCCGGAAGGAGACTCGGTCATAGATCTTGATCCCTGGTAAGCAACAGAAGAAGTAAACCCCCATCCTGTTGGCCCCACCGGAGTGATCGCAGCCGTCCAGTTGGCAGAAAAAGACCCTTCCATATCATCATATAGTAACTGTGTGGGATTATAGAATTTTATTACCGTATCAAAATATGTATAGCCTCCCGTCTCCACCTTCCAGGCAAACTTTATTCGTTGCCCGTTAGTTAGAGAGGAAAAAAGGTTATAGCTGATACTCCCGGTGTAAGTGTCATAGTAATTCGGCAGGCTGGGTATGGTCACAGGCGAACCAACCGTCTGAATATTCTCTATAGATACGAGAGAAACAGTGACCGGCTGATCACCAAGCCCCAGGCGTCTGACATAAAAATTGAATGATCCTGTCTTTGCAGCTACTGCCATATCACCAAGGTCGTTGACCTCAACATAGGAGCCGGCAGCATAAGCCAGTTGAAGATTCTGGTAGCACATTCCTTTACACAAATAAGTTATCTGGCTGGCCGGTGCCCAGAAATCACTATAGGTTCCTCCTGAACCTCCACCGGCAGCTCCTTCTCCTGTCATTCCATATACAATACCTTTTGTTCCCGTTCCGATAGAGCCTTTAAGCATCCAGTCTTTTACTCCTCCCGCTACTTCATAACCCACCGATTGAATGCTGTTACCTGCCCGCATTGCATTATAAGTTCCCATCAAAGCCGGAATTGCCGTGTAAAATTGCTGTTGAACGACAGACAGCGAATCGGGTATATTATGCAGGCTTGGTCTTCCGAATGGCAATGAATAATAAGGGCCATACGCATGCTGGTCGATCATGGCAACAAGATGATGGGACAAAGTGAAATCCCTCACGGCCTGTGTTTCCGGTTCCGAGAAAGCAGAGGTGCCCCAGTAAGTTTCAGTGGCGGAAGTATTGGTACCCGATCCGCAAGACGTAGGTGATCCTTGTATAGGGGCTGAACAATTTGCCCAGTCAACTCCCCAGTTCCTGTTCAGGTCAACCCCATACTGAACAGGGGTCGGCGTTGCCCTGATCACCTTTCTGTTCTTTCGCCATCCTCCTCCTCCATTTGGATTAGTGCTGCGGTTATACTCCCATCCATCCGGGTTCATACACGGGATAATGTAGATCTCACGGTTATCAACCAATTCCTTAATGCGTGCATTACTGCCGTAGTTCTCGCAGAGATACTGCATAAAAAAGATCATACTGCTGCCACCAATAGCTTCCCTGGCATGCTGAATGCCCATATACAATACTTCAGGTTCATTAGATTCGTCTGTGGCTACGTTGTCGGAGATCTTTATGCACCAGATGTCGCGGTTTTCAACAGACTTGCCAAGAGAGCTCTTTTGCACAAGTGAGGGATAGGCTGTAACAAGGTTGTCCATCGCCGTTACCATTTGGGCATAAGAATAATATCCACCAAATGTACCATAGACCTGGAATGCCGAAGGAGTCGGGATGATAGTATTGATCAGCCCGCCTGTTTGTTCAAACGCTACTTTATTGGTAATTCCTTTTGCAGTCGGTTTACCATCAATATCGATCCATCCTTTTTTTCTTGCTTCAAAATACGGCTTGTTCTTTTTCTCAAGGTCAGCACCAATATCCTCAACAAGCACTTCGTACTTAAAGCCAGTCATTTTAAGCCTGGCAAGATCTTCTTCTCCAACCTGGGCATAAATGATCCCATTTGCCTGGCGGAAATGGTCGAGTTGAAGCAGGGCGATCACTTCCTGTCGTTCTGAAAGCGAAGACGGTACAGTTACTTTTACTGAACTTAATTTGTTTTGTGCTTTGGCGGCTAATGCCAGCAACAATAGTAACACAATGATGATAGGAGCGGTTCTGGGTGGTTTCATAGTTATCAATTTTCCTGATATCGGATGGACTTGTTTCAATTCATTATCGTTGTACTGCAAGTTTTTTGTTTACAGATATATGGTTTGTCTTAACGGAGACGAAATAAGTACCGGGCAGCCACACCTGAACAGGTATATCTGCCAGGTAATGCTCCCCGCTTATCAACACCTTTCGATAGAACACCTTGTTTCCTTTTACATCCGTAATGGATATATACACTGTTTGGCCGTTGGCATTGTCAATCATAATAGCGGTATGATCTGTTGCAGGATTAGGCGCTAATGTGATCAGCAGCGTCCCGGAAGTTATCTTCACTTCCCGCACTTTGCTGTAACAAGACGACCCATTGGCTTCCTGAACTTTCAGCCTGTAATAGGTGATCTCTTTGTATGGGTCATTATCTATGAATTCATAGTCCTTTTGAGTAGTGTTGCCTCGTCCAGGTTGTATAAAAACAAGATTTTCCCAATTAGTTTTATTACTACTGCACTCTATTTCGTAACCCCGGAAATTCATTTCTTCATTCGCAGACCAGCTGAGTTTTACTTTCGAATTACCAATGACCTTTGCAGTAAAAGAAATTAAATTAACAGGCAGAACAGTATTCTGAACCGGCACACGGTAATCTTCTGTTTCCCCATTATCAAACCAGCCGGTTGCATTGGCAGCGGTCATTCCTGGCGTTGCGGAAGCAAGCCGTACACGCAGGTAAGTATATGTTCCTGCAGCCAATGAAGAAGAGATACCTGTCCAGGATAAATAAACATTTTGCTGCGCCCCTGCAGAAGCAACCGTTTCTATAGCGGAGGCCTCACCGGATTCAAATACCCCGTTCCCATTATAATCGAGCCATCCTATTAAAGTAGCATTTGATCCTGTGTTATTATAAACCGATACTTCTACATGATAGGTACTCCAGGCCGTGGCTAGTATAGTAACGGTTGCAATACCGTCTTCGTCAGCGCCATCGGCATTGGCTAAACCCGATGCTGTTTTACTTAGTTCAACATCGAGTGAAGCGCCCAATCTTAAATTAACGTCTCTTTCATTGACCGCCGGTGATAACAGGTCAGGGTCATAGCTCGCGGGAGCATCCCCAAAATCACAGAATGGGCGAAATGCTTCAGCCCCATCGCCCCAGCTTCCTATTACTTTGACGCCATTCAAAGTGATCGTATCCTCGAGTGCATAATTGACATTATCCGTTCCATTATATGGAGCAATGGTTCCCTTGGCCGTAGCTGCAGGCGAGCCAACATTATACAATTGACCTGTCCAGTCTATAGAAACCTGCCTTGGCACAAGCGTTCCTACGGGGGCATAATTGGTAACTACCCCCGTTAACAGGTCTTGTGTAAAAAAATCTTTGTTTACTCCTGACGCAGCGACCCCGGCATCGAAGTCATACAAGGTTCCGTTATTAAGGCCAAAATCACTCCAGTCATGTAATCGTGTACTGCCGGATTGCGCAGCCTGGCCATATACCTGGCTGAAGGCAACAGGATAGCTGGATGCATTCATTTCCACCCGGTATATAATAGATTCAGTTGAAGAAGAGCCTCCTTCCACGCCAAGATATAAGTTGCCGTTGTAAAAGGCAGCCGCTCCGGATTCAACACCTTGCTCAAATGTGGGAATGCCCATCGTATTGATATTGGGCACCACAACACCGAACGTATCCATATTACAGTCATATCTTCTAAGGGCCTTTTCATTCTGGTTCACTGTTCCTCCGGAACCGGTCAGGCTGTAGGTATAATAGATATACCTGTTATAAGGATCATAGGCCATTGAATTCAAATTGCCGGGACCGATGTCCGCAAATAGAAATTTGGCCTTACCGGTTAACGGATCGAGATAATAAACAGAATCTGTCATCACAGCCAGTACATAAGAGGGCATGCCGGTGAACGGCTGGCTGGCTGCATAGTAATTATTGGGAAAAGAACCCGCTGAACAGGCTGCAATGTCTGATATCCAGAACTGGCCGGTCTCTGTTCCGCCACCGCCGCAAGAAAAACTACAGGTCCCCGTATTGCTGATGGTCATTGTTACCTGGGTAACAGGTCCCGCTATATATACATTTACTGTACCATCCGTACTGCTATTTGCGACCGTTGTATTAACAGCATCAGCTCTTGCAGTGGTCGTTCCGTTATTGGTAAATGAAATGATACTACCGCTTACTTTTGATAATATAATATTCCTGGCTGTTGCACCGTCTGTTGCACCAAACTGAACCCGCTGGTTGCGGTCAATATCATACAAGGAGAACTTAACATCAGTGACACTGCTATGAAAAGTGAAAGTGACAGTTCCGTTACCGGTGAATTCTACATCTGCACCTGATCCGTATGATCCCGCCGACCCCGTATGTGTGTTATTCTCTCCTGCGATACTGCTGCTGGTAGTATAATTATGCGTGATAGTAAGTTTATTGGCCCCCAGTGCAAATACCTGGCTCTGCGACTGTGCCAATGAAACATAGGTCCTGATCGTGGCATTGTTCTGTGCAAAGAATTCCCTGTAGTCCCAGTCGATCACAGTATTGGTGCATTGCGCACCTGCATCATGTAAGCAGGTAAAAAATACAAAAAGAAAAAGGGCAGATAGTTTTGTCCCTTTCCATGATACGGATCTTGACTGGATGGTTTTCATAAACGGTTTATCAAAGGGTTCGAATATTCCTTAAGAAATAGCACCTAAGGACATTTGTATAGGCACAGAAATTATACTGACAAAAATTAAGGGTAACCCCTGAAAAAAACATGACGTTGATCAGGTGCAATGAAAATGCCGCATGTACTAATCATTGTAAAAAAGACATGGAAGTTTGAAATCATTAATGAATACATTCACGTCTTAATAAACCGGTCTGCAGCGGCAAATGAAATCAGTAGTGAAAGAATTGTGATTGACCTGTTTAAATATTATGTAGCAACAGCTCCAAAAAAGACATGGTCTGAAAAAGACAATAGCCTTTGCAAATGCAAAGGCTATTACGCTCATTTTATTTTCTGAAATTATTTTTTAACGACCAGTTTCTTGCTGACTATTTTGTCATTCACAGACATTTTTACAAAATATATTCCTGCCGGCAAGGATTCATCAAGTGGTATTTCAACCGAATTCGTTCCTGCGGTCAGTACCACTTTTTTAGAAAGAACACTGTTATTAGCCGAATTGATCAGGTGTATGTGCGCCGTCTGGCCCTCAGTGACATGCCCGATCCTCATTGTTACTTTACCACTGGCCGGATTAGGATACAGTGATACTGTTTCGTTCATGTCATCGATCTTTACTGAACGGATAGCACTATACCTGACTGGCCCGGATAAATCATTAAGCCGCAATCGATAATAAGAGACCCCCGTAAACGGGTTATTGTCTTTCACTATGTATGCGAAGGTGCCGGAAGCACCTGATGCGGGTACAAAGGATACATCCTCCCAATCTGTTCCATTCTCACTGCGCTCTGCAGTATAAGCCATATAACCTGGATCTTCTGTAACAGACCATGCCAGGTTTACTTTATCATTGTTCTCTACCCCTGCATTGAAATTGATCAACGGAATACTGAGTACAGAATTATCGACAACAATACGATAATCTTCTACTTCGCCCATATCATAATACCCGGTTGAATTGGCAGCAGCCATTCCATAGGTGGCTGACGTTATTCTGATCCGCAGGTAGGTGAAAAAACCCGTTGTAAGTGGTGACGGCGTACTGGGCCAGTTCAGCCAGAATGATTGCGTACCCGCTGCAGAAGGGACAGTAATGGGTACAATACTTTCTGCCACATCAAAATATCCGTTGGCATTGAAGTCAAGCCAGGCACACAATGTGGCGTTGCTTCCTGTATTATTCAAAACCGACACCTGTGCAATGTAACTGCCTGTTATGGGGGAGAAGATCGGAACAAAGGCAAGGCCGTCCTCAAACGTATCTTCAACAGATGTCAGGCCCTTTTTCAGCCATTCTACATCTTCCGCCGGCCCAAGTATCATACGTGTTCTTGTATTGGAAACTGTTGGCGTCAGCGTATCATGACAAGCAGGAGACAGGGGAATAGGGTCATAAGTAGCAGGAGCATCACCAAAATCAAGAAAAGGACGATAAGGTCCTGCGGCATCACCCCAGCTGGCTGCAGCCCCGGTAGGGATCGTTGGCCCAAGAGGTGAAGAAATCGTATAGGCGGTACCTACATTATTAGTCCCGTTATATAAAGCCAGAGTAGCATCTACGTTGTAAAGACTCTCATTCCAGCCGATGGAAACCTGTCTTGGCACTAAAGCACCCGCAGGTATATAATTCGTGGTCACCCCGGTAAAAAGATTCGTCTGGTAAAAGTCCACATCACCGCTTTGCGAACCATCAAAGTCTGTCAATACTCCATTGGATACGGCAAAGTCACTCCAGTCATGAATGTTTTGTGCATTGACACCATCATCAGCCGTAACACCCCACACCTGTGCTGCAGGAGGAACAGGGTTACCTGCCAGGTCAAAATCAATTTTCCATATACTCGATTTTCTGCTGGCAGCATATGCACCCGATCCGGTGGTGCCTGTATATCCTTCAATGCCCAGGTACAAAGAACCATTATAAAAACTGGCTGCACCTGATTCCACACCTGATTCATACGTAGGGATGCCAAATGTATTCACATCAGGAATAACAACAGAAATGGTCTTTGTATCTACGCTGTACTTTTTCAGTGTCTTGTCGTTTTGTGGATTAAGGCCCACTCTGCCGGTAAGACTGTAGGTATAATACACTTCTCTTCTGTACGGATCATACGCCATAGAGTTGAGACGGTCATGTCCCGGTTCATTGAACAGGAAATACGCTTTCCCGTTTGTAGGATCCACATAGTAGGTGTTGTTATTCACCACAGCCAGTACATATTGGGGCTGGCCGGTAAATGGACGGGATATCTGCTGGTAGTTATTAGGAAATGATCCGGTCACACAGGCATCTATATCGGATAACCATACATCACCTGTTGCGTTGCTGCAGGTAAGTATGACACGGTTCACAGGTCCGGCAACAGTTACATTGATCGTTCCCCTGTTGTCAGTAGAAGCATATCCTGTCACGGGGCCCGTTGCAACAGCACTTACAGTTCCGGATCCGGCTATTGTAATACCGGATGTTCCGTTAGCATTTACAATAGTAATGGTCTGGGCAACACTGGCAGTATTCAGGGCAGTAATAGTAACACGCTGGTTAATATCCAGATCGAATAACGAGAACATTACATTAGCCACATCTGCATCAAAGGTCATGGTAACAGTTGTATTAGCTGCAGAAGTTGTGGTAAACTGTACATCGTCCCCGGCAGCAGCAAAGCTTCCTGTATGCCCGGTATTGGTTCCGTTCTCCCCGTTGAGAGTAATATTTGCCTGAGGGGCCATTACAAAATTTACCCGGCGTGTACCAATAGTAAAATTCTGGTTGTACGGAAAAGCGGCAGATGGATAAAAGCCGGTATAGCGTACATTATTGGAAGGTAAGAAATCCAGGTTATCCCAGTTCAATTTAGCGGCAGTATAGCCTGCTGAACATTGTGCTGCTGCTCTTATATGAAAGAACAGTAAAATGATCAACCAGTAAAAAATCTGAAGAGTAAATTTTTTTTTCATAAGCATGGATTTTCAATAGGTGTCGGTCACAAATGAAATGCTTGATTTCCCTCTTTTACCGGTTCTGAATTTTTAAATTCAGGTAACCTGCGATTCTGTATTCCGGTGGATGATGACTGGTGGTTTGAAATGGTGAATTCTAAGCGAAAATTAATTCATCCGGGTAAGACAACATTATTCAAAACGGCTTTCCTGAAACAAAAAGTATAATTCCCTATTACAAATACCTGTCTCCTGACTAAAATCATACTTCGGGTTTGCCATAGCCGCAAGCACTAATACTACTGCCTGATAGGAGATTTTTAAAAAGCTAAGGATGTGATAATTAAGGAAAGTAGTAGTTACTATAATCCACGTAAGGAATTATACTACTGCTTACCTGCTTTGTATGGAGATACACTGGTCTGTAAAAGAAAAAGACAGTGCCTATTGTTTCACTACTTTTTGTGAAGCGATGATTTCGTTCTTTTCATTCCTGATGATCAATATATACACTTGCGAAGCTTTTTCTTTTAATCCGATATGTATTTCTCCGCCGGAAGCATTGGTAACAACCTGCTCCTCGTACACCTTCCTGCCAGTCATATCTGTCAGGCTGACGATGTACTTTGCCGGCACTTTCGTATTCAGTTTTACATGCAGCACCTCAGTAGCCGGGTTTGGATATAAAGAAACCGTAAATACATCCGGACTGTAAGAAACGATTATGATATTACTGTAAGCGATTGTTCCATCTTTATCCACCTGTTTGATCCTGTAATAATTATTACCGACAGACGGCAAAAGGTCGATCTTCCAGTAGGGTACCGCGGCAGGCCCTTTACCCAATGAGTGAAAGGTCATTCCGTCAGCGGACCTTTCCACTTCAAAATAATCATGCAACTGATCTGTTACCGCTTTCCAGTCAAGACGCACTGTATTATCCGGCAGCAACCTTCCTGTAAAGCTGATAAAGTGAACAGGAAGTGTGACCAGTGGTACCGTACTCTTAATGACCTTTACGTTATCGATATGAAAGCCGTCATCCTCGCTAAAATCGTACGAGCTGGCGGCATCAGATATAAATTCAAAACGCAATCGTAATGCTGGTGTATTAAGCCAGGCGCCCAGGTCGAATAATTCTCTTGTCCAGTTTTCTTTGATACCGGTAAGAGAGGGGATGCCGTTGATAGAACTGCCATCTAATGTACCGGGCTCTTCCACAGTGGTGGTTCCGGCGACAGCATTCCACGTTGATCCGCCATCATCGGATACTAATAGCCTGAGTTTATCCTGAAAATTCTCTGCCCTGTGCTTTACCCAGAAACTAAGCCACGCAGCAGTTGCATCGCTAAGATCAAGACTACCTGTATAAGTAGCCCGCCGTGTGCTGCTGGCTGTATAATTTCCACCGGGAGACTCAGCCAGTGATTTACTTCCGCTATAAGCATCTTCAGCAGTATAATTCCATCCACCGGTTACTGCCCAGTTCGTACTTACATTTGATCCTTCCATGTCGTCAGAGAACATCGTGACCGGGTTAAAGAATTTTGTCACCGTATCATACCAGGAATAGCCCCCCGTTTCGATCTTCCAGGCGAACCGGATCCTTTGTCCATTGGTAAGAGCAGGTTTAAGCGTATAACCGATAGTACCGGTATAGGTGTCATAATAATTGGCAAGAGAGGATATAGTGACAGGCGAGCCGGTCGTTTGAATATTTTCCAATGGTATCATTGATACGGTTACCGGCCTGTCTTCTAATCCCACACGTGTCACATGAAAGCCAAATGTTCCTGATGTTGTATTGACAGCAATATCATTTAGATCCTGCAGGTCAACATAGGACCCGGCTGCATATAATAACTGCAGGTTCTGATAGGTCATACCTTTACACAGATTGATGATCTGGCTGGCCGGTGCCCAGAATGAACCATATGTTCCGCCTGTTCCACCTCCTGCACCACCTTCACCGGTCATGCCCATTACTTTTCCTTTAGTACCAGTACCTATGTTCCCTTTCAGCATCCAGTCCTTTACTCCACCTGCCACTTCATAACCTAAAGCTTCAGGGCTATTACCCGAACGCATGCCATTATAATTACCCATACTGCCTGATATGTAAGTATAAAACCTGTCATCGTCTGCCGCCATTACATTGGAGGGTAAACTTGGCCTGCCAAATGGAAGTGAATAATAAGGTCCATAGCAGTGCTGGTCTATCATAGCAACCAGGCGCCTGGAATAAGTAAAGTCCCTGATGGCCTGCGTTTCGGGTTCAGAAAAAGCAGAAGGCCCATAATAAGTATCAGCCGCAGGGTCATTACTTCCGCATGATAACGGGCTTCCGATTATAGGAGCAGAACAATTTCCCCAGTCAACTCCCCAGTTCCTGTTCAGATCAACACCCCATTCACCGCCGCCATTATTACGCCTGTTCTTTCGCCATCCGCTTCCTGCACCACCATTCAGGCGGTTGTATTCCCATCCGTCCGGGTTCATACAGGGTATAATGAATACTTCACGGTTATCTACCAGGTCCTTTACCCGGTTATCTGTTGCATAGAATTCGCACAGGTATTGCATGAAGAAGATCATACTGCTGCCTCCGATAGCTTCACGTGCATGTTGCAATCCCATATATAACACTTCAGGCTCACCGGTCTCATCAGTATTTACATTATCTGATATTTTCATACACCAGATGTCTCTGCCCTGGTGTGACAAACCGAGAGATGTTTTTTGAACGATAGAAGGATAGGCAGCAACCAATGCGTTCATCGCTGCCTCCATCTGGGCGAAACTATAATAACCGCCAAAGGTCGGTTGCACCACGAATGAAGAAGGGGTAGCAATAATATTATTGATCACATTCCCTGTCTGTTCAAATGCCATGCGATTTTGCCCGGAAGAAATTGCTTGGGCCTTATCGCGGTAATATTTTTCGTTCTCGTCATTCAGCTTTCGTGTTACATCATCTATCAATATCTCGTATCGGTATGACGTTGTCCGTAGCCTTGAAAGTTCAGTCCCGCTGATCTCGGTGATTATCGCTCCCCCGGATTCATAAAAGTGGTCGATCTGCAGCAAGCCGATCAGACTGGCCCGTTGTGCTTTGTCGGAAGGAGGAAAAATTTTTACCGTGCTGTATTTCTCTGTTTGTGCATCACAGATACTACCTGACAGCACCAAATAGGCTATTATCGCAGGAGTCTTGAAGGGGTTCATAGATACTGGTTTTACTCACACCCCGAAGGGCGGTTTGCCAGTATAATATTACGAATTGATCGCAAAAAGGAAGGTGATAGTCATGATTTAGCCATCCGAAAAGTAAAATCCCCTGTTGTATTGTTCACTAAATAAGCCGGCCGGCCGGCCCGGATGCTCGTAAAGCCACGAGGAAAAAAGCTTCCGTATCAAGCATACAAAAAAGCCCTTACTTTTTTTAAGTAAGGGCCTTTACAGGAAGAATAGTATTTTATAGTTTCTGTAATTTGATCTTCTGGTCGATACCATTACCGTAAACGGTGACATAATATATCCCCGCAGCAAGTTTATTGATATCCACTTTCACATTATTGTTTCCTTTCCGCAGGTGAACAGAACTTTGCATGACGACACGGCCTGAATTATCCAATATCTTCCACTGAGCCTTGCCATCGCTTTCCGCTCCGATCATTACTTTGATCTCATGAGAAGCAGGATTAGGGAATACAGACACATTGCCTGCGATGTCGGCCAGGTTGATGACAATTGTATTGGAATAGGTAAATGCCCCGTCAATATCTACCATCTTCAGCCTGTAGTAAACCACTGTTGAGGGCAGTGTCGCCACTTCATTATCGGTATAGTTGTACCTGATATTGGCAGTGCTGTTACCATTAGCCGCTACTGTTCCTATACCGCCAAATGAAACATTATCTATACTTCTCTCTACTATGAAATGCGAAGTGTTGGTCTCGTTAGAGGTTTCCCATTGCAGCAACGTCGCATTGTTTTGTAACGCCCCGGTAAAGGTCAGCAATTGAAGAGGCAGGGTAATATTGGCGCTCCCAAAATAGAAGGAAGAGAAAGAACTGATACTTCCTTGCAGCATATAACCATTGGCGCCATGGGCCTCTGCAAATGTGGGCGCAATCAGCGTAGTGCTGGTGGCAACTGCAGACGCACAGGCATCACTATTCTTTAATATTCTCAGGTCGCCGATAGCACTTACACCGCTGAGAGGATCAGCATCCAAAGCATCATATTCCGCTTTGGAAAGATAGAGCCTGACCTTAACGGCAGTAGATGGCTGGGTCTGAGGGGTGATAGTGATATTCCTGTCAAGATAACGGAACCCGTTCCTCACCCTGATAGCCCCGGAGTTCTTATAGAATGATGAGGTGACAGTTCCAAGATTGTTACCATTAGCGAAGATCTCTGCCATGATATTTCCATCCGGGCCGGTGATCGGCACCCAGATATTGTTATTGGTATTATCGATCGTGATAGTAGTACCGGTATTGCAGGTATTCACTGTTCCATCGGTCACATCTATGCTTGTGGGTATTGAACTTTTACCACCATTATCATTATACCCCAGGAAGGTATATTTCTGAAGACAACCCGGGCAGGCAGAAACGATCGGGTTAGCTGCACTGGGTCCGGAAGTAGTGGATGACCTGTCCATGATAACATAAAAATCTTTCCCGGTAGGGCCGAAGGCGAGGTCGCGGAAACGATTGGTACTTCCGAAATAGCTGATGGTATCAGAAATTGCATTGTTGGGTACGGTCGCAGTACCTGCAGAATTTAAACGAAGACGTACCAACCGACCCCATTTCAGGGAGGCTGCAACCAATGATTTTTTCCAGCCCGGTATCACAGTACTGGTATAAAGATCAAGACCCGACCAGCCCTCTGAAGGCCAGCCCCCGTTACCAGGATTTGTTTGCCATATACTGGTAATATTGGCGCTGGTAGAAGGATAAGCCGTAAACAAGGGGTCTTTATAAGCACCCAGTGTGGCGGCACTTGCATTAAGGGTATTCATATTGGTGACCTCATTCCCTACAGGCGGGCAGCTTGAAACACCCGAATTATCAGTCCATGCGGCACCCGCAGAAATACTCGTATTGGTACCCTGAGCAGAGTTGCCGTTATAGTTACCATCAGCGGCCATACCAATGACCATCGGGTGGCCATAGTTTTTGAATCCTTCGATAATATTTAATTCATCATCACTGTAAGGACCATGAGAAGAACCATATAATTTATCGGTTTGAGGATCGTACGCAAACCCCTGGTTATTCCTGATACCTATACACCATACCGCGCTGGTAGCCGAATAAGGATTATCGTTGGGCACCCATGCGGCAAGACCCGCATCACCATCTGAAACCAGGTTAAACCGTAATATCTTTCCTTCATACGCATTAGGGTTTTGCGCCTTTTGTGTACGAAGCCTGTTACCAAACTGACCGGCGCCCATATCCCCAGCAGCATAAAAAAGATAATTAGTACCACCAACGGGTGCAATGATCATTCGTTGTGAATTGTGGTCATTACTGCCGGGGAGTGTATCACAAAGCGATACAGGTGATTCTAATTTACCTGTGCCTGAATTGTAACTGAACCTCACCAGCCGGTTAGTATAGAAAGTGCCTGTCGGTGAAGATCCGCCGACATAAGTATGAACATAAGAAACATATACATACGGAGTAGTTGGAAAATCAGGGTGCAATGCCATACCGGCAAAACCGCCCTGCGGGTTGTTTGTCCCGATATTGAATTGCATATTGAATGTCTGGTCGGGAACCGGCAAAAATGTACTGCCTTGTGAAATATCAAGGACGGTATCCCTGGCGCCGCTGGTCGGATTGATACGGTATAAACGATATCCTTTTGATTCTGTCACCCACAAGTTATTATCAGGGCCATAGGTTACTTCCCATGGATCTGCCAGTACCTGCGCTGCAGAAATGATCTGCTGGTGATAGATCTCATTCATACGGCCGGAAGTCGTTGTAGCCGGTGAAGAAGGTGTCAGGGAAATATAAAATCCCGAATTGGTGGCTGTAAAACCAGCCTGGCCGGCACCAGACGAATACACTCTTACATAATACGTATTACCGCTGGTTAATCCGGTCGCATTGATGATGCCTCTTCCGCAAGCCATTGAAGTAAGTGATCCGCAGCTACCTGAGAACAACTGCATCAGGGCCCCTGACGAGGTAAGGCTCGAACCGATGTTACTCAATGTGATGGTAGCATAAGAGGCAATAGCAGTGAATCTGTACCAGACATCATCGTCAGGAGTACCGGTTGCACAACCGACAGGTATGCCGGCGCTGGTAGATGCGCCAAATACCGAACCTGCCATATTAGTAGTGCCCGGTGTAAGGTTCGTAGCGGTAGCACAGTTGTCGTTAGAGGTCACACAAACAGTAAAATTATACGCCCCGGCTCCGCCGCTCGTAATATTGGCTGTAGTATAAATTCTGAATAAGTAAGTGGTGCCTGCTGTAAGGCCACTATACACCCTTGACTGGCTGACGTTGTTACACCCACCCGTAGAACTTGCTCCTGCCGGTGTGCAGGTATTTGTATTGAACAATTCAATAAAGGTGTTGGTTGTCGTCAGTGTGGAAGTGGCAGAAGTAAGTGCAACGGTAATAGTTGCCTGGGTGGATGAAGCCGGAACTGTGAACCGGTACCAGACATCTGCCCTGTTACCGCAGGCAGTACCACCGGTTATATTGGTAGATGCAGCCTGGTAAAGTGTTCCGCTAGTTGCAGAGCAATCTCCGCTTACGGTAAGGGTAGTGGCGCTGGCACAGACATCATTGCCTGGCTGAGCAAATACATAACCTGAAATAAAAAATGCTAAAAAAAGTAAAACGCTTTTCTGCGGGTAGTGGTTTTTCATCTGAATGGTGATTTATCGGCACAAGATATTTACTGTTAATAATCAATGCAATCTTAGAAATACTTATTGTTTATCAGTAAAAATACTTAGTAACATCGGGTGGATATTCTATTGCGTATATAATAGTGTTGTCGTTATTTTGGGACACCATCATCCGAAAACCAATCGCCAGAATCCAGTTTATGAAAACAATTTTACGCCGCCGTATCCTATCCGCACCACTAGTGTTTACACTTAGTTGTTTACTGTCTGCAAATACGTATGCGCAAAATGACCTTTGTGCAAATGCAGTAGCATTGACATCTGCCCCGGGGTGTTTTAATATTGCAGGAACACTGACAGGTGCTACTTACACTGCCGGAGCCGGTCTTCCGGGTTGCGGTACTGCCGTAGCTGATGTATGGTTCACATTCGTGGCAAATAGTACAAATCCGACTATCACTGTAGTGCAGACATCAGGAGCAGCTAACCTGAGGCGTTCCCAGCTTTTTTCTGGTACTTGCGGGGCGCTGACCTCTCTTGCCTGCAGCGGCAATAGTAATACCCTGGTTGCTTCAGGACTTACACCCGGTCAGACTTATTATGTGCGGGTATATTCTAATGGTGCGGTCTTTAACTTTAATATATGCGTTACCAATCCAAACGATCTTTGCGGTGCTGCATCGAATTCTGTGTTGCTGACATCTTCCACAGCCTGCAATAATATTCCGGGAAATACGTATGGTGCTACACTTACTGCTATGACCGTTAATGCGCCCAATTGTGGAAGTGCGGCTACCCGTGATGTATGGTACAGGTTTGTGGCACAAACTACCAATCCTACTATTACATTAAGCAGTATCGGGGCCGGCTTTCTGAATCCGGGTATGCAGTTATTATCCAACAATTGTGGCGGAACCTTTACTTCTTATTATTGCAGTTCTGCATCCGGGGCTGACCAGGTGATCAATGCCAATTTTTTAACCCCGGGTACTACTTATTTTATACGGGTGTTTTCGACTAGTGGTACAGCGCCTTTATCACCGGCTGTTGGCGGTTTTAATATTTGCATCCAGGACCCTGTAAGCCCTCCCCCGACTAATGACGAATGTGCCGGTGCCGTTAATTTATCCGTAGGTACCGCCTGCGGTACAGTGCCTGGTAATATGGCCGGCGCTACCGCATCAGCTCCGGCATTGGGTGGTTTATGTACAGGTCCCAATGCCTATGATGTATGGTATAAATTCACCGCCGTAAATAATACCGCTACTATTGATCTCAGTAATTTCGGCGCTAATTTTTTAAACCCGGGTATTGAAGTATTCACCGGCACCTGCGGGTCTCTTACCTCTTTTGCCTGTGGTGGTGATCCTTTGGTGATGTCAGGCACTTTAACCGCCGGCACTACTTATTATGTAAGAGTATATTCCCGGACTGCACCTCCTCCGAACGGAAATGCAAGGTTCGATATTTGTATCACCAGTTCCGTATTACCCACCGTTCGTTTTGGTAACAGCTATGTAAACGTTTCTAAAAAAACAACAGGAGGAGTAGTTGAGCCCGGCGATACCCTTGAAATTAGAATGACCATCAACCATACTTCGGGAACCATGTACCGGCTCAGGTATGTTGACAATGTTCCGACAAACACAGCGATGCTGACCGGCGCAGGTGACTATATAAAGGTTATCACCAATGAGGGACTGATGTATAAACAATATACATTAGCAGGTGGGGATGATGCAGGTACTTACCTGGCATCGCCACCCCCCGGCGAATTTAATGTCAAGTTAAACCTTGCTTTCGGCGCTTCTACATCCGGTGCCCCGGCTAATAATACCTCAGCCGATATTACTAACGCCAATGGTACCATGACAAACACAAATAGGCCCTCCGGCGGTGGAGGTATATTGTTTGCAACAGCTTTTAGAGTGGTAGTAACAGGCGCTGTTGGCGATACCATTAACTTAAACCCCGGGCAGTTCATTTATAGAACTGCTCTCGGCAACCCCGATATCACTTTAACAGCCACCCCTTTCAAAATACTGATCAGTGAACCACTCAGCTTATGTACCAACAGTATCGGTGTGAACAATGCCACAGAATTTGGAGGTACATTTGGTTCGGGTACTACTCTTAACAGAACCACAGATCTGGCCACACCCATCTCAGGTTACAGTTTTGTATCGGATGTAAATGCGTACAATGGTGTTGGCGATGGACGATATGCACTCGTAAAAAATCTTAGTCCCCGCAGTGGTACTGTCAGTACCGGCAGAAGAAGAAACTCATGCAATGTACCTGCAGCTTTAGCCTTCGATGACCTGGATAACTGTAACAACAGGATGTTTGACGGCTTCTGGTATGTGGATGGTGATCATTCCGGCACCAATAATGCTGCCGGCAATCCTCCTCCTGCTGCCTCAACCAATGGAGGCTACATGTTAATGGTAAATGCCGATTATGTTGCTTCAGAGATATACAGGCAAACGATCAATAACCTTTGCCCGAATACCTACTATGAATTCTCTGCCTGGTTCAAAAATATTTGCCCCACTTGCGGTATTGATTCTGTAAGTCAGCAGTTCACCGGTACACCTACTGCTCCTGCCAGCGGTTACCCCGGTGTATATCCCAATCTTTCTTTTGCGCTGGACGGGCTTGATTATTACAATACCGGTGAGATTGATACGCTGGGCTGGCTAAAGAAAGGATTTGTTTTCAGAACCGGCGCTTCACAAACAAGCGCAACATTCTCTATTCGCAACAACTCACAGGGTGGTGGTGGAAATGACTGGGTCATGGATGATATAGCAGTAGCTACCTGTTTACCCACGATGAGCTACTCTCCTACTATTAATCCCAGTGTATGTACAGGTAATGCCATTACCATTGCTGATACGATCAGTTCATTCTTCCGGAACTATACGACATATAAGTGGCAGCGAAGTACTGACGGAGGTACGACCTGGTTTGATATAACAAGCGATACCACCATTGCTGACACTACCTATTATATTACATCTTATACGATACCGCCCGGCAATACCACAGTGGCAGACAGCGGTGACCTGTATAGGGTGGTAGTAGCTACTACACCGGCCAATCTTACCGACCCTAACTGCAATATCTCTGATGGCGTTACCATTACACTCACTGTAAACGACTGCGGTATCCCTTTGAAAACAGACCTCTTATCCTTTAATGGTAAACTGGTTGCCGACAAAGGTCACCTTAACTGGACAACTTCCAGGGAAGATGGCCCTGTAGTGTTTGACATCGAACGAAGCAGCGATGGTAGTAACTTCATATGGGCAGGCTCTGTTAACAGTTATAATAATTATTCTGCCCAGGTAAATAACTACTCATTCATTGATCCTGTTCCGGTAACCGGAAAAGTTTTTTACCGGCTCATGATGAAAGAAGCATCGGGGGCCAGGAAATATTCACGCATCATCCAGTTGTCAAAAACAGGTACGGAAAGCTTTAGCCTCGTTAATGTGGTCAATCCTTTCAGCCAGAAACTTGATTTTGATATATCGGCTTTGAATGATACAAAGATCGATGTAGAATTAGTGGACCTCTATGGCAAGATCGTGGCGAAAAACAAATACATAGTGCGCACAGGTATCAATGCATTGAGCCTGCCTAACACAGAACATTTATCAGCGGGCACTTATATCCTGAGAATAAAGAACAATGACCAGTTCATCAACAGGAAGGTCCTGAAAAAGAATTTCTGATCATTAAATGATCCGTACCCCCGGCCGTTCCGCCTGAAGCGGAACGGCTTTTTTAATGACTCAACCCTATTCTGTCAGTATAAACAGGAACAAAGGAACAGATGCCCAAAAGCTGTATTTTTACCCTTTATTTAAGTGACTATGAACATGGCTAACAAACCTGTTATCGGCATCTCCTGCGGCGACCTGAATGGTATCGGCATCGAACTGATCATAAAAACATTTTCCGATAACCGGATACTGGAACTATGTACCCCGGTGATCTTTGCTTCCAATAAGGTCATTAACTTCTATAGAAAATCCATACACGATTCAAATTTCAACTATCAAAATACCAGGGAATTCAACCGTTTGAATAACAAACAGGTCAACTTGTTCAATTGCTGGGAAGAAGAAGTGGCCATCACTCCCGGTCAGCTTACGGATGCCGGCGGAAAATATGCTGTTATATCACTTCAGTCTGCTGTGGCGGCATTAAAACAAAAACAGATCGACGGGTTAGTGACCGCTCCCATTCACAAAAAAAATATACAATCCCCTGAATTCAGCTTTACCGGCCATACTCCTTACCTGAAAAGTATGTTTGGGGTGAATGATGTGGTCATGATGCTATGCGCTGATAATTTCAGGGTGGCATTGGTAACCGAGCATGTTCCGGTAAGCGATATTGCCAAACATATCACTAAGGAAGCCATCGTCAGCAAGCTGGTCATCATGAACAAAAGCCTGCAGAAAGATTTCGGCATTGACAAACCACGTATCGCCGTATTAGGATTGAATCCCCACGCTGGTGATGAGGGATTGGTAGGCACTGAAGAAGATGCGGTCATTAAACCGGCGATCAAAGAAGCAAAAAACAATAACATCCTCGCCGTAGGCCCCTATAGCGCCGATGCTTTCTTTGCAAGGAGGCAACATGAAAAATTCGATGCCGTATTAGCCATGTACCATGATCAGGGATTGATCCCGTTCAAAGCCCTGGCGATTGGCGAAGGCGTGAATTTTACTGCAGGCCTTCCGGCGGTGCGTACTTCACCGGACCATGGCGTAGCCTTCGATATTGCAGGCAAGGATAAAGCCGACACATCTTCTTTTATCGCTGCGGTGTTTGAATGTGTGGATATCATCAACCGCCGTAATGGCTATGAAGACAGCCGCAGGAACCCGGTTAGAAAAATAACAGCAGAATCTTTTGCCCGGATGGAAGATGAAGAAATAAAAGAAGGCTGAGAGCTTTACTTAAAAATGGAATCAGGCACTCCTTTATTGATCGCATAAGATGAATAACTGATCTCTACCTTCCCTTTTTTATTCTTCAGTTTATCCTTTGACTCTTCCTTCTTTGTACCGTCATCATAGTCAAATGTCACGCCCTTTGGCAGCTTATAATCCTTTGTATTGAATGAAAAGATCACTTTATCGGCCAGGCCATACTCTGCATATTTCCCGTAGGTCATTTCCAGTTCATAGGTACCGTTCTCTTTGGTGGTCGTCCTTGTCTTCCTGATCAGCAGTAGTTGCTCATCTATATAAAGGGTGGAAAGAACAATATCGGCAGCTTCATTGCGGGGCAATAGTTTGACCACCCTCCACTGCGTTTTCTCTTCCTTGCCGGCATCGATGATGTCACATTCCGCCGCATTTGCAATGATATTGGCTATACTGATATTGATAGAGCCTTTCGGGACAAGTGATATCCCGCTCTCATTATTGATCTTCAGTTTATCGGGTTTCTTATAATATACCTTTACGGTGGCTACCGGTGCTTTGATGAACGTGACATTCATCTTCATCTTCCCTTTCGCTTCATAATCATTTACCTTGTCAAACTTCTCCTTCACTTTCAGCACCAGCTCTTCGGCAGCCTGTCCATGAGTGATTGCGGGCAGAAAAAAGATAAAGGCGTTCAATAATATCCGTACCATTTGTTTCATTTAGCTCAGAATATTTTTTCGTTTGAAATACCAGATCGCTGTGAACAGGAATAAAGCGGCATACCCGGTCAGTATCAATCCGCTGCGGATGATCGCAGGCAGGTTCCCTATCGATCTTTCAATGGTCACTCCTTCTTCCCCCTTCACATAAAAAAAACCTTTCCACCCAAGCATATGTGTCGTGAAAAGATAGGGCTTGATCGTATTGTCATAAAAAGGGATCTGCATCTGCGTAAGTATGGTAAACACAATGATCACACATACGGTGGCTACGATCGGGCCGATGGAATTATCCGCAAAAGCGGATAACATAAATGACAAAGCAGCCACCGTGATCAGCCCCACTGTTGCAAAAGCAAATGCTGCAACATACCTCCAGAGAATATCTGAGGCGGAAATAATATTTACTTCTTCCCCTCTTGCTACAAATAACTGGTTCGTGCCGAATAGCAGCATGCTCAGGAATAAAGAAAGTACCGCCACCCATATCAGCAGCAGGAATGTATAGATACAGGCCGCTGTAAATTTCACCAGTAATAATTGTGTCCTGCTCACTGGCTTTGATACCAGCAGCCGTAGCGTACCCATATTCGCTTCACCTGAGATCATATCACCCGCCACCAATGCCACCAGTATCGGCACATGTATCAGCAGCAGGTTCAGGATAATGAAACACACGAAATACCCGTTCATCACCTGGTCGGCCGGGGCATCGAACGTACTGTTCAGCCCGCTCATCATCATCCCCACATACTCTTCCCCGCCAAACTTTAAAGCGATCTGTATCAAAAAAATAATAGCAGCTATGACACCAAATGCAATAAAGGTTCTTGGCCGTTTGAATATCTTATACAATTCTATATTGAGCAGTTGCAGCATATCAGTTTTTTGTAAGCGACAGGAAGAAATCTTCCAGCGTATGTTTGGGCCTTAGCGAAAAGATATTGATGCCTTTTTCTGTCAGCTCCCTGTTCAGTTCCGGTATATCGGCTTTGGAGATTTCCAGTAATACTGTTCCATTCGCTGATGACACCATGTTTTTCCTCCATGCTGTTTCTTTGAGCACAGCAAGGGCCCTTTCTTTATCGTCGGTTATTATTTCTACCTGTACTTTTTCCGGGTTAAGCAATGCTTCTTTCTTTCCTTCTACTACTTTCCTTCCCCTGTCTATGATCAGCATGTTGTCAGCGATCAGTTCCATTTCTCCAAGTAAATGCGACGACACCACCAGGGTTTTTCCCAGGTCGCCGCTAAGATGAAGAATAAGCTTGCGTATATCGGCAATACCCTGCGGGTCCAGGCCATTGGTGGGCTCATCCAGGATGATCAGTTTCGGATCGTGTACCAATGCTACGGCAATACCCAGCCGCTGCTTCATACCCTGCGAAAATGTTTTCACTTTGCTCTTCGCTCTTTCGGCCAGCCCAACCATGGCCAGTTGGTCCATCAATATTTTCTCCGTCACTTTTATTCCGCTCATCAGGGCGAAGATGCGCAGGTTCTCCAATGCTGTAAGGTATTTGTACAGGTCAGGCTTTTCGATCATTGCCCCCGTTTGCCGCAATATTTCCTTGCGGTGATGATGCAGGTCCATACCGAAAATTTCAATGCTTCCCGCCGTCGGGGTTATTAATGTAAGCAGCATCCGGATAGTAGTGGATTTGCCCGCCCCGTTCTGTCCGAGAAAACCATACACCTGGCCGGCAGGCACTTCAAACGAAAGATCATTGACAGCTTTGATATCTCCGAATTCCTTGCTGAGATGCTTAACCTGTATGATAGATGACATGACGGGCAAAGGTATAGAAGGAACGGTTCGGATATAAATACGCTTGCCAACTTTACTTCGCAGCCGGGTCTCACGCCGGATTTGTGCTAAAGCCGTGGACCCTGTGCCAACAGGAAATCATAGGAACTTGCCCGCTTGCCAAAAATCAATTAATCTGTTTTAAATCGATGGGTAGCCTCCTATATCCCGGATTATTCCTAATTTCCACTATCCTCTTATCCGCCGATGAACCTGAAAATTCAAACTTTATCGCATCCTCCTTTGCATTGGCAGGAAGTCTTACCTCCCGCTTTTCCCGGCGTCCGTCTTCCGGGAGCTTCGCTCAAAACGGCGATCGGCGATTTTGGCTCAGTCTGTATCCAGGAATTTCGCACCGATCTCTACTGCATCAGGTATTCTGTCCTCAATATCGTACAGAAGTTTATCCTTTCTTTTTCGGTCAGGGAAAAAGGCCTTTTCTCCCGCCTCATCCTGAATGGAAAGGTCCATCTGTATTTGGGTCATACAGAAAAACGTTTACTGAAGAACCAGTTTTATTCGCATCTCACACCTTCTTCGCCGGTACGTATTGTACTGGAAGAGCAGACAGCCTACCATGGCTTTGATACCTTCTTCTCTCAGGCATTGTTAAACGAAACCACGCATGACTATCCTGCCCTTTCCAGTTCATTAAAAGCATCGTTGAAATATCCTCAATGGGCAGATGCAGAGGTTTACGAGATTGTACATAGTATGCTGCATTGTACCTATCAGCAGGACCTTCGCTTATTTTATTTCAAAAGCAGGGTCTGCGATTTGCTGTTTAAATACCTTACCCTCGCCGTAAATGAACCCGGTAGCGAAGACCTTCCTTCACAAAAAGAATTGGAGGCTGCCTTACTCGCAGAAAGTATCATCCGCCAGGATATTCAGAAACATTACCTGATCCCAGAACTGGCTAAGAAAGTACTCCTCAATGAAGTACGTCTCAAAGCAGTGTTCAAAAAGATCTTTGGTATCGGTATGTACGAATACCTCGTCCGCATCCGTATGAAAAAAGCGTTGCCCCTGCTCAAAGAGGGCTTATCCGTAAAAGAGGTCGCAGCAAAAACCGGTTATCGTCCGGCTGATTTTACCACAGCATTTATCCGCTTCTATGGTTTCCTGCCCGGTTCGGTGAAAAAGAAACATTAAGTATCAGTCCCCCTCCCGTTTCCCTTGCAAAGACACCTGAAATCAGTTCCCTTTCATTTGGCGACAGCATTTCATTATTGGAAAATTGTAGCCGCAAACCTGCTCTCATGAATAGTTCAAGATCATCGGCCGTCGTAAGTATCATCGCTGCCATCTTTATTTTTCTGTTTGTTTATACAGCTGTCAGCAAGCTGATGAATATGCCCTCATTTAAAAACACCTTACATGCCTCATCCCTGATCGGGAGCCGGGCAGGTATGATGGCATGGGTCGTCCTTGCGGCTGAATGGGTATCTGCTCTTTTATTGATTTATCCCCATTTTCGGATCGCAGGTTTTTCTCTTGCCCTCTTGCTTATGTTATCCTTTACTGTTTATATAGCCGCGATGCTGCTGACCGCCTCCCGGCTTCCCTGTTCATGTGGTGGAATATTAAAGAGCCTGTCATGGAAACAGCATTTTTTCTTGAATATTTTCCTGACCGCTCTGGCATATTGGGCGTTTACATTAGAATTCCGGAAAATCAGATCAAACGCAATGATAAAGTAATAATAACCTCATTTGTTGCAACAAGTCAGGCCAAGCCGAAAACCTGCAGAAGAGAGTAGGCACATTTTAGGATCAAAAAATCAAAAGTATGAAACAGTATGTTTTAAGTATTCTGGCCATTATACTGGCTGTCTCATTCAGTGCGTTTGTAACGCCTGGAAACAAACAGAAACCTCTTACAGTTGAAAATGAGTATTACTGGTACAGGCTCCACACCAATGGTACCATTGATGCGCCGGCCGTCAATGCCAGTGGCCCCACCTACACCAAAACAGAGGCATTGAATATCACACTGGATGGGTGTGACGACCCTCAGGATGATGACATTTGCCTCGTAGGTTCCGAATCTAGTTCACTGGCGGAGAATTCCACCCCTCCCGGTCCAACGATGGACAACGAAAACAGGCTTTATAAGATAGATCAGTAACGTTCCCCCTATCGGGCAGGCATCCGCCTGCCCTCATTCTCATCACGGATGACAAGCACATCGATCTTCCTGTATCTCGTTTCGATTACAAGACCATATCTCCTTAGAATTTTATTGATATTGTCAGGTGTCAGATTATCCAGCAAATGTCCTTCTGCTTGTATGTCGATAGCATAAGGATAACTGACCTCGCTCACAAAAGGCATTTGTAGCTGGTATTCCGTTTCTGCTTTTAGCCACTTCACAAAAAAATCAAATGAACCGTTGGTATAATACCGCGTAGTTGCTTTCTCGTCATCATTATCCGTATCGGCAAAGCTGTTAAAATTATTTTGGCAAGGTCCCCCTTTGCTTCGGAGCTGATCCATTTTGCCTGACTGGGTCAGCACAAGACATCTCATACTTCGTTTATCGATATAGGCCTGTACTCCAAAAAATCGCTTAAGGTCTTCCTGCATATACCGGTAGACATTCTTCTTCTGTGAAATCGGCACCTGTAACTGGTAACCAAGCAAATGGTTCGACTCCCAGTTCCGTCTCTTTTCCTTACCCTTTGGTTTCTCAAATGGTTCTTTATCGCTTGTTTCCAGGATCACTTCCCACGGTTGATCAAATGCATACTGGTCTTTCTCATTAAATGCAAATTTGAACAGGTTCAGTGCGTGGGACAATGTTACGGTGATCCCCGCATGAAGACTGTCGTTTGCATCTGGAATCAAAGCAGTATCGGTCCCCATAGAAAAAAATGAGTAGTAAAGAGATTTATCCTTCCAGGGTTGGTTCAGAATAGGGATCTTTTGTCTCCGGCCTACCGTATTCTCTATCTCTCGTCCCCTTTCCTCTGAAAAAGCAACCACATCATTTGCAAACAACTCCCGGGTAAAGTGCCGGACAACTCCTTTTGGATCTATCCACACCTGGAACGGAACGCCGGTATGTGGAAACAACTGGTGTAGTTGTGTATCTGCGTTGATCATGATAACAGACGGACGATGCAATTTTTTTCTTTTTAAGAAAAAACTTTCTACAGAATCTCGGCTGTTGGTATTGACTAATATTACCTGTAATTTATCTCCCAAAGCTTCCTGCAGGGAATCTAAATAACGAAATGATCGGAGACAACTAACGCAGCCGGTTCCCCAGAAATCAAGGATAATGGCCCTTCCTTTAAAATCGCTGAAGTCAAGCTCCGGCTTACTGAAGTTTAACAGGCTGCCCGCTTTTATCGGAGGCAATGATTCTCCCGCATGTATTCTTTTCAGCGATTGCCCGATAGCTGTACCGGCAATTACATATAGGTACATAATCAGGCAAAGCTTTCTCCAATGGAAACATCTTTTCTCCATATGAATTATTAAAATGTATCAGTTCAAAATGCGTAAAGGGAAATTCAGTATCCGGGATTTTGTTGAAGAAAAACATTGATCTGGAGTTGTGCCAGCGGTATAGGGAACAATGCATCGGTGCTTTCCCATCCCGGCGCTTTTCTGGTTGCTAGAATAGCATCAATGGTTTGGGTCCGTTTCAGGTCAAGCCAGCGATGTCCCCATTCACTGAATAGCTCAATTCTCCTTTCCTGTTGTATGGCTGTTCTTAAAGAATCCCGGCTGGTAAAATAAATAGCTCCCAGTTGAGCACGGCTCCTTGTTACATTAAGATCTGTACATCCTTCCGCTACTTTATTCTGCATGGCCTTTGCCTCAGCTCTGATCAGGTATTGCTCGGATAGCCTCAAGACGATATTATACTCGGTGATGGGTGTCCCGCTTCTTACTTTATACTTGTAAGGGTAATGATAGGGTACGCCGCTAACCGTATTGCTTTTCATCCAGCTCGTCCGGCGCAGGTCCGTTAACTCAGCATCGTTTAACAGGTAAGGACTGATAGCATAGGTAGGTCTTACCGTAGAACTGGAAGGTATATAATTGGCCCCCTCTGCAGTATTGCCGATATCACTGGTTACTTGCCAGATAGTTTCGGAACTGTTGCCGGTAAACACATTATTCAGGTTGGTGACAAGGCTATACATACCGGAGTTAATGATAGCGGTGGCCGCTTCTTCAGCCTTCTCCCATTGTTCAAGATATAAATACACTCTCGACAACAGGGCTATCGCTGTCCAGTGATTCGGTCTTGCCTTATTGGCCGATACATAGGTCACAGGCAAAAGTTCCTCCGCTTCCCCCAGGTCAGAAATAATTTGTGCATACACTTGCTGTTGCGGGGTTCTTGCCAGGGTGGAATTTAACCGGTAATCTGTGTTTAATACAAGCGGCACATCACCAAACAGGTTCACCAGGTAGAAATAATACAGGGCCCTCACTGCTTTCATTTCACCTCTTACTTGTTTTTTGAATGGTTCGCTGATGCCGCTGCTTTTCGAGATACCTTCCAGTATGGCATTGATCTTGTAAATGTTGGCATACGCTGTCGACCAGAAATTACTCGCTACCGTGCTGCTATTCGCCGGGATAGTGTTTTTGAAAAAAGGATCGGCGGTGCTGTTGGAAGCTGTGTTATATATTTCATCGGCAGCCAGCCCGGTATATAAGCTCAGCCCGCCGTTACTTATCAAAAGATTTGAGCCTCTCATATGAACATACACTCCCGATATGGCAGACAGTGCTGTGGATTCATTGGCAAATACCGTTACGCTTTCTATCAGTCCCGGCGCAGTATCGGTGGCAACAAGTTTTCGGCAGCCTGCCAGGCTTTGTATCAGCAGGATAAGGACGAAATACAAGGGGAATATTCTTATTGACATAGCATCAATTTTTAAAATTGTAATTGAATTCCTATCACAATTGTTTTAAGGGGAGGCAATACATACAGGTTCTGGTTTTCCGGGTCCGCTCCTTTATAACGGGTGATCGTAAATAGGTTCTGTGCTGACATATACACCTTTCCGCTTTCAATTTTGCATTTCCTCAATATGGCTTGGCTGAGGTGATACGTTAAAGATGCGTTCTTGCATCGTACATAAGAAGCGTCACTGTAAACAGCGCTGGATGAGCCAAGATGACTCGACGCCGCTGTATAGGCCGCCGTGGTATAGTCGGCAGTAAAACGCTGTACACTATTGATGTCTCCTGCTTGTTGCCAGCGATCCAGTACGATAACAGGTTGATTCATTCTCCCGTATCCGGGTACATTGAATGACTGCGTATTCAGGTAATTCAATCCGGTTTGCTTTTTAAATTCAAGTAGTACATCCAGCTCGATCCCCCGGAAGCGTAGGCTTTGTTGAATCCCCCCGTAAAATACCGGGTCAGTATTCACGTTCACAACCCTGTCCTTTGAACCAAAGCTTCCGCTGCTGTCAATATCTCTGAATACATAAACGCCTGTCAGAGGATCCACACCCAGCCAGTCATAGACTCTCTTTACAGACAACGGCTCCCCGGTAAAATAGGTGTTGGAGTAACTCGAAGTAGCTAAACCCGGGAATCGTAACAGTTTATTCCGCGACAGACTTACATTCAAGCTGCTGTTCCATTTCCATTGGGTGGCTTGTATGTTTTCAGTCATAAGTGATACTTCATAACCCCTGTTCTCTACCAGTGCATCCAGGTTACGTTGTACCGAACTGAATCCCGCCTGTATGGGTAATGTATAGCTCACCAGTTGGTTACCTGACCGGTTCCGGTAATAAGCGACAGTGAACAAAATAGTGTTCTTGAATAATCCGGTTTCAAGCGCCGCTTCCAGCTTTCTGTTGATCTCCCAGGCATAATCAGGATTATACAATCTCGTAGGGTTCAGCATGGGTACTCCCTGGTAGGTGGTCTGGCTCGCTGTCCATGTATCGAGAAACGCATAATCCCCTATCTGGTCATTACCGGTTTTGCCATAGCTGGCTCTTATTTTTCCAAAGCTCAGCACCTTCACTTTTTTAAAGATTGGTTCCTCCGAAAATATCCAGCCCGCACCGATAGCGCCAAAGTTGGCAGCCTGTTTACCCGGCCCAAACCGGCTCGATGCATCTCTTCTGCCCGTTAGGTTCAGGATATATTTGTCACGCCAGTTATAATTGATCCTTCCGAAAAAAGCAGCATAATGATACTCACTGTAACTGTTATTGGCGCTTACAGTTCCTGCCCCGCTCACGCTGGTCAGTAGCAGGTCGCTGCTGTAGTTCGATCCGTTGATTACTTCGCTTCTGCTCTTGTTCGATTGCCACGTCCCTCCTGCCAGTATTTGCAATCGGCCCCTTCCGGCTGTAGTCTGGTATTCTAGTTGCGGCTCTGCTATCCAGCTTCGTTTTTGACTGTTCGAGAATTTTGAATTGGGCAATTGACCGGTAGCAGGGTCTATGGCAGTACTGGGCGTTACGGCACTTTCATTACCAGTCATCGTATTATACCCGATACTGGTTCTTATCTGCACGCCCTTCAGGATTGTATAGTTCAGTTGCAGATTACTGTTCAGGTACTCATTCTCATTCCGGTATCTCATTTCAAGAAACGAAAGCGGGTTGGTCACATTCAGGCTCAGGAAAGATGCCCCCTTCTCCGCCCAGTTCAGGCGCCCAGTTGAGTCATACAGGTGTATATGGGGCGGCATATTGATATACCCGGTCAGGTCGCTGATCGGCAGTTGATTTTCAAAATAGCTGTAGGCGGTGGTGAAATGAATAAGGAACTTTTTATTGACCGATTCATGCTGCCATGAGCTATGAACAGATGCACGGATGCTGGAAAGATCAGTGGGCATCACGGTTGTTTCCCGGTGCAGTCCGCCATTTATAAGAAACCGTGTCTGGGCATTTCCTCCGTTCAGGGATAACTGGGCATCATAGGTTTGGGCCGTGTTACCGATTAGTAACTTTTTGAAATCGGTATATAAGGTCGTATCCCATTCCAGCAGCTCCGGCGCATACCCCGCATTCGCAGGGTTCAGGTGGGGTATCAGTCCGTCATTGGCATACGCTTCTCTTTTCATCGCCAGGTATTGCGGCGTATTTAGCATATCCATGGTGCGGGTTATCTTGCTGAAACCGCTATAAATATTCGTATTGAAATTGGTCTTCCCGCTTTTCCCCTTTTTGGTACTGATAAGAATGACACCATTAGCGCCACGGCTTCCATAAATAGCAGTAGCATCTGCATCTTTCAGCACTTCTATGCTTTCTATATCGGCCGGGTTCAGTGTCGCAAATGGGCTGAGTCCGTTAAAAGCCGCACTGTTCAATAGATTTATTCTGCTGTTTCCCGGCGCAAAGGGTACGCCATCTATGACAAACAATGGCTCTGATCCCTGTAGTATCGAGTTCTGTCCCCTCAGTTGCACCCTGAACGTAGCGCCGTTAAGCCCACTGGTCTGCGTGACAAGTAATCCCGGCACTCGCCCCTGCAGTGCCGCCAGCGGGTTGCTCACCGGCTGCTTTTCTATCTCCGCAGCGCTTACCTTGCTCACACTTCCCGTATTCAGTCGCTTCGTTGTTTTCCCGTAAGCGATCACTACCGTTTCATCTAAGCTGTTCACCGCTATCCGCATCACTACTTCTATATACTCTCTGCTATTAAGCGCTATCTCCTCCCGCTCATATCCCACACTGCTGATGAGTACATGAGTGTAGTTGCCTGTATAGGGTAGCGTGAATTCCCCTTTATCATCCGTAGCCGTAGCGATATTGCTCCTCAGCAGGCTCACCGTCGCCCCGGCTATAGCATCCCCTTTCTCGTTCATTACTTTCCCCTTCAGTATCTTATTGACGGGGGCTGTCCTTTCCTTTTCATCGTTCTTTCGTTTGATGATGATATAGGAGTCATTCAGCGCATACACCAGCGGCTGTTCTTTCAGGCACAGGTCCAGTACAGTTTGAATGCTGGCATGGGTAACGCTTACCGTTACCGCCTTGCATCCCGCCAGTTCCTCTTTCGCATAGATAAAGTGGTAAGGACTTTGTTTTTCGATCGCCGCAAATACTTTGTCAAGGGAGCTGTTCTTCAGGCTAAGGCTGATCGTTTGTCCGTAGCCTCTCGCAGATGTTTGCAGCCAGGCAGCCGCAGTCAGTAGCAGCAGCAGTTTCATAGCAATAAAGGTTTGTCGTTTCGTCGTCATTGCGAGCCCGCCAGCGGCGGGCGAAGCAACCTCGTCATTGCGATCCCGCCAACGGCGGGAGAAGCAACCATTTTTCATACCTTCGGTCAGTTTGGGTGATTAAATAAGATTCCTTGCAGTTTTTTATAAGGTCAGCCCAAACATCCCCGTCCTGATCACTACTCAGGACGGTTCCTTTTCAGCCAACCATCAGTCTCACATAGGATGTTATATCATCAGTCAGTATTCCCGTTGTTCATGGTCCATTCAACATAACACTGCCCATTCATAACTCATAATTCATAACTCTTAATTCTCAACCTACGGCCTCACCACTATCCTCCTCCCCTCTATCTCAAACCTCACCCTCCCCGTCCCTTCCAGTAGCTCCAGCAGCTTGCTCACATTCTCTTTCCGGTAGATCGTAGCATTGAAATGATAATCCACTTTCCCCGCATACACGATCTCCGCATCATACCACCTCGCCACCTGCCGCATGATCGTCTCTATCGTCGCATCCTTGAATTGAAACTTCCCGTTCTTCCACGCCACCACCATCCCTGTATCCACCCCACTTTCCATTTTCCATTTTCCATTCTCTTCAATACGCAACCGGTCTCCCGGCAATAACTCTTGACTCTTAACTCTCAACTCTCGACCCTGAACTTCCACCTTCCCCTCCAGCAACGTCGTCTGTATCTCTCCTTCATCCTCATACGCATTGATATTAAAATGCGTTCCCTTCACTTCCACCTGCACCCCATTCTTCATCTTCACAATAAACGGTACATTGCCGTCATTGCGGGGCGAAGCCAAAGCAACCTCAGGCCGGGGAAGCTGGGCCACCTCAAAATACCCCTCCCCCTCCAGCTCAACTATACGTTCCCTTTCACCAAACACCACCGGGTATTTCAGTTTCGATGCGGCATTCAGCCATACCCTTGTACCATCCGGCAGGGTGACGGCATACTGCCCACCCGCCGGGGTAATCAGCACATGAGAGCCTTTACCTGTAGTTTCTTTGCCCGCCTCATAGCTTATTTGTCCGTCCGCAGTTTTCAGTACATCCGGCCCGTCGGCGCTGCTCATCAATCCATTCTTTGCTGATGCCAGGTCTATCGTGCTTCCGTCAGCCAGTGTCAGTGTTGCCCTGTTTCCTCCCGCTGCTATATCCCGTTTGCCGCCTTCGGTAGTGTCAGTAGTATTGTTAGGTTGTTGTGTCACAAAATAAATAGCAAGGCCTGTCAGCACCAGTACCGATGCAGCAATGCTCCAGCGGAGCAGCTTTCTTTTTTTGTTGGGTTGAATAGTGGGTACAGGGGTAGAAAATAGCAGCTTCTCTTTGATCCGTTTCAGCGCCGCCGCTTCATCCGGCTTATCATATTCTTTCAGGTTTTGCTCCAGTAGCCAGGGGCTTACCATTTCCTCAAACAGCAGCTGGTTCTTATCGTCACTGGTGATCCATTCGTCTAATTCATCTTTCTCCACCTCGCTCAGCGTCTGCCGCAGGTGCCCTGCTATCAGGTAAGCGATCCTTTCCGCCCTCGGTGCATCATATTTTTCGCCAGGATCAGGTTTCATCCTATTAAGGTAAATACATTTTCTCTTCGCCCTTTACCTTATAATCCACATTCGTCCTGGCGTCTCTAAATGGAGCTCGAATTTTTCTTTTGAGAAAGTTGGCATTAATAGTACTGGCTGCTAAGTATCTTATTCATTCCCTTCTGAGTTTATCAACACATCGGCACATCTGCCCATCTCCAAATCTCTCCATCCCATATTCACCTGACACCTCACACCCGACACACGACACCCGTCATTGCGAGGCGAAGCCGAAGCAACCTCACCACTCACCCCTGCCACCCCATCAGCATCACCATCAGCGTCCCTCCCAATCTCACCCGCAGCAGTTTCAGTCCCCTTGCTTTCTGGTTGTAAACGGTGCTCCTTGTCACCTCCAGTTCCGCAGCTGTCTCGTCCACGGTCTTCCCTTCTATGTATAGTTTATAAAATACCTTCCTGCACTCCGCCGGTAAACCCTCTATCGCCTCCCTCACCTGCCGCATCGTCTCCGCCCGGATGATATTCTCCTCGTAGCCAGCTTCACACTCCTCGCTTTCTGTCATTTCTTTTAGCCTTGTCACCCTGAGCTTGTCGAAGGGTTCCTTATACCTTTTCTTCCATTTGAGGCAGTCATGGTACACTGTCCGGTACAGCCAGTTCCAAAGATGTTCTTCGTCATTGATTTTGCTCCTGTTCTCCCATAGCTTCACAAAACATTCCTGTACGATGTCCTCGGCCGCCGCATCATCAGATACATACCGCTTCGCAAAAAATACCAGGGCTTTGTAGTACAGGCGAAAGTATGGGTCAAAACCACTTTCCTTTCCTAGTAGGAAACTTTCTAAAATCTCATATGAGAAAGCAGGTTTCATAACTACACTTACCTATAGGTGATTGTTCCAACTACATTGATTCTTCAACTTTAGTGTTTACTCACAGGTAAAGAGTGAAATCTAAAATTGATTCATATGTAATTGAACGGGTCAAAGAAAAGCGGCTTGAAAAAAATCTCTCTCAGGCTGAAATTGCCTATGAACTGGATTTATCTGTTGGTTTCATCGGTAAGGTGGAAAGCTCAAACTATCCCGCCCATTACAATTTGAAACACTTGAATGAACTCGCCAAAATTCTTAAATGCAGCCCACAGGACTTCCTTCCTAAAAAACCACTTTGAATTTTTACAAACTAATCTCAAATTAATAAATAATTCTTAAATACTCACCTATAGGTGATTGTCCCTTTTTTGTGTGTCGGTGACCTTTACACTTACCAATAGGTGAGTAATGCGTTCGGAAATTGATCAGTATGTTATTGACCAGATAAGGATCCGGAGAAAAAAGTTGAAAGTCTCCCAGGAAGAACTTGCCTATGCCCTTGGTTTTGAATCAAAAGGTTATATAGGTAAGATCGAAAGCAAAAACCCAAAATACTCAGACTGTTATAACATATTTCACTTAAATCAAATTGCTAAGAAATTAAGATGCTCTCCCAAAGATTTTTGGCCGGAGAAGCCACTGTAATCACATAAAGTTAACTAAGCTCATATCTCAATTTCTTTGGCCAAGGCTCTTCGAAATCGCTTTAATATCCTCAAGAATTTCTATTGAAGGAATACCATATCGATGTTCTATTGGAGATATTTCATAACACCTTTTATATTTCTTACCGCTTCCACAGAAACAGGGCCGGTTTAATGCTTGAGTTCTGTATCCTGTAATCTGCACTAAATGTTTGAGGATCGAAACTGCATCTCGTACACCTGTTATTTTCTTCCAGCCTTCAATGATTCCTTTGGTGCCATGACTAAATTCTTCATGAGCATAGTGATTATGCTTTATTCTATACACATGATTTGCTAAGAAAGGATGTGCAAATTTATCCAACCACTTCAGTAATGTGATCCCTTCAGATAAGTCATGAAATATTTTCGCTCTGGTAGCTAAACAACATTCACCATTGCTGCTCATATGCCAGTCACTTTCTCGTTTAATTTTTTTTCCAGTTTCCTGGAGGATAGGAATGTCCTTTGGATAATCAGGCGGTATGAATATTGACACTTCATAGGTCTCCCAATACCCTCCTTCATCATCTGTTACGTCTATGCAGCCATCAATACGCCAAAAATCACCCTCTTTAACAAGCTTGATGAGTTTGGGATAACTGCTTAAACACTCTTCATAGTGTTTTGTAATCAAATATTTTTGCTCCATGGCATTGATACTGCTGCAATTCTTTTAAGTGCTGCGTCACTGGGTTCTTTTTGCATAGACATATCTTTTGCCAAATAACAAGGAAACCTTGCTCCTAAATGTTTTTGCCACTCTAGGCATGCGCTTTTTTCATTTGTCGCTGCAATTGCTTTTTCAGCGGATTCAATCAGAGTATTTAAAGCGCTCATGAAATATTGCTTCTTTGTATCTGAGGTTGAAGCAAAAAGATCTTCACCTTTTGGTGTTGTAGGTCTAGGGCACCTAATCCCATTCCTTTGCAGGTATGCTCTCACCTTAATAAGCGTATTTTTAAAAGCAAAATCATCATTTGCATCTTCCGAATAATTTTCTGTAGCGAGTATAGTCATTATTATTCCGCAAGGCATTTCGCCTTTTCTTAAATCTGCCCACGCCTTCATATATCTTACAATTCTTCGCAACTGGCAGTCCTGCTTTCTTATATCTTCCTGCCATTTTGCATATTTATCTGCATACAATCTGGTTTCATAAAGGAATGCTTTATCAAATCCTGATTTTGCATGTATTTCAAACCACTCAATGAACTCAATAGGGTTACTCAATATCCAGCCACTTATGATATGAGCCAGGTCAGGACAATCATTCTTTTCAGCATAGTATATAGGCAAATCAATATGAAACCCATCTTTAGAGGAAACTCTGACACAAGTTTCCTTATCCTCGATCTTTTTGAAATCATCTGGCGCTGTGATCGCTTTTATTACAAGATCATGAAAGAACTGTGGTTCGGGTCTCTGTCTTTCGTTTAAGTGACCTCGAAAATATACGCCATCATCCAGGTCGAAATCATCATTCAATGGAGCGATGATTGTATCCATTACAAATGAACCCTGACTGTAAAACTCCAATAGATGCCCATTTTTTTGCTCATAAGAAAGCATGTTAAATCCGTTATTCATGCGCTGCCGCAACGAATCTCTTTCTCTGATTAAGGTTTGTCGTTTATCATCAGTCAATCTAATTGCAGCATTGTAGTGATGAAATAGGTGATTGCAGTTCGCCATCGGTTTATATTTTATATGTTTTTTTTGTTTCGAAGAAAATTGTAACCTCTTTATCTTTCGACGCTATCTCGCCTCTGTCATTTCCTTTTCCTCGGATAAGTCTGATAGCATCGTTGCATGCCCTGTCTAGTTGAACAAGATGCTGCTGTTCGGCAGAAATGCTTTCTGATGGGATTCGTACATACTCAATTGGCACACTGAATAAATTATGTAGCTTACTGAGGAAGTAATGCGTAAAATGGCTTTGTCCAATCAATGAAGTATTGAACAAGTCGTCCTTCCACTGCAAAAACGATCTTTTCCTTTTTAGTCCTATTGGCTTCCCGCCAGTATGATTGAGGCTGCTCACTGATAATATTTGAATACTATCATATTCCTTCCCTTCTCCAACAAAATACGTCAGCGCTTCAATTAGACCAGACATGGCAGGGTTATTTGCCCACACACCTCCATCCACAAATTGCTTGCTATCGTAATAGTCAATCTCTGCAAGCGGAAAAAATGTCGGAGCAGCTGATGTCGCTAATGCAACATCCACATATAAAGCTTTATTATCTCTGGCCAGTTCCCCTTCCTTATGATCACGCTTAAATACCCAGGGCCTTGCATCTGTGAATGAATAGGAAGGGATGCAAAGAAGATTATTACTTTCTGCAAGTTTTCTTTCACCAAATAAATCATTTAATACTTTCTTCAGGGGGGCATCACTATACTTACCCCTCCAAAGGGCTTGTCTGATTTTGCCACCAAGTTTGGTTCTTTTGGGGAAAATATACTGGCCTTTTTCTGAATACACTTTTGATATTTCAGAGGCGGGTATTTTAAGAGAAAGCGCCATTGCAATGAGCCCTCCTGTGGATGTCCCGCAAAGCATATCGAAATAATCGGAAACTGGACACTGATATTTCTTTTCGAAATGTTCCAGTATTGTTGAAGAATATAATCCTTTTATACCCCCTCCGTCGATTGACAGAATTTTAAATTTTTTTCTCATAATTAGGTCATTTTATTGCCCATAATTTCGGTTTTTCAGACTCTCGTATGTTCTTTATGTGTATCAGCAAGTCATTATATTGTTAACATCCTTGGATATATGATACTATCTCGTTTTACTTACTCTTCTTTAACTTATTATATTCTTTAAGAACTTTCGAAAAGATCTGACCTGTTTCTAATATTGCTTCTTTAAGCTCTATTTCAGAATAAGTTTTGAATTCAAATTGATCTCTGGACAAAGAGTAAATACCTACTTTTATTTCATCAGTTCCGCATTCAATTATTTTATCAGCCAGGTATTGTTGAAAAATAGGGAACCTGAGTTCATCTTTCCAATCATAATCATTTTCAACAAGAATATAGCTGAAGTAAGCATTTTCGTTAGCGACCACCCATGGAGTCCGTCCAGTAAGCCTTGCTTCTCTTGAAAACTCCCATTTAATTAATTTACTTCCTCCGACAAAAACAAACTCATTCTCATCGAATCGTTTACAATAATTCAGAAATTGGCTGACTAATTTCTCTTGTCTTTTCTTATTTAGAGGAGTATTACTAAACCTATGAAACTTATTATATAGCTCCTTTACTCCTTCTGTAGGCAATAGCTCGCCAAGATGCACAAGCCTGGCGATATCATGCAAATAAGCTAACATGCCATGTGATCCCCCTCCATTGTTATAATCGCTGGTTGCCAGAAGCTGCCCATAGGCTGTCGGGTTTACACGTATAGCTTCTAATAATGAACACCTGATGTTAATCATAATCTTATTTTACCCCGTTTAACTTGCGGGTTGGCAAGGATAATACTACCAATTACTCCTAGGTAGATTGTGAGTTTACTATTATTCTCCAGTTCTTGCGGATCAGGAGCTTTAGCCGGCGTGGTATTAGGGTGTATGTGAGGTTGTGACTTCTTATACAAAATTTGTGCTGGGTATGCACAATCTGTATTAGATTGCAGTCGTTTCAACAAACACACGGAAAGTGTGCAAGCATTTGCTTCACCGGGACCAACGCAAAACCCATCTTTCCAAATCGTCGCCCTGCTTCGATGTTACCAGCATCTGGCAGGGCTTTCTGTTATCCGTCTGTAATACTAAATTTCATAGACTAAAAATACTAAATAATTTAACTATTTTTTTCTCTCTTATATGGCTCTCTTGATAGAAAGAGCTTTAAATAATCATCAAAAAAGAACATCCTGTTTCTTTTGCTTTCATGAAACTCACTAAGGATGCCTAAGTCAACCAGATCTTTGATTAATCGGTTCGCCGCAGAGTAGTTCATGCCTGCCTCTTTCATTAATACTTTCACGTTAATAATCGGAGATTTATAAAGCAATTTGAAAATCTCAACACCGGCAACCTGCTTTCTACCCAACTTAGGCAGCACTTCCCCTTCAATCCTTTCTTTTAAAGTGAGTATATCTTTAAAGGTCTGTATAGAACTCTCTGCCGTTTCAATGATTCCCGCCAGGAAAAACTTCAGCCATTGTACCATATCATGGTGGGTACGTACACGGTGCAGGTAGTCATAATAAAAACTTCGGTGGTGATCAAAAAAGTCACTCAGGTAAAGAGCCGGTTTATTTAACAGACCTTTGCTTACCAAGTACAGGGTTATCAGTAACCTCCCCATTCTGCCGTTCCCATCCAGGAAAGGATGAATAGTTTCAAATTGATAGTGCAGCATCCCGATCCTGATAAGATGCGGGGTGTGTATCTGATCATCATGCAGGAAATTTTCAAAATCACTCATTAGATGATCAATTTCTTCATGATAAGGAGGTACATATATTGCATCCCGTAGCGTAGCTCCAATCCAGTTCTGGCTTCTCCTGTATTCACCGGGGCTTTTCTTTTCACCTCTTACTCCTTGCATAAGCACAGCATGGGTTTCTTTGATTAGTCGGTTGCTAATGGGCAATTGCTGTAATCTTTCAATGGAAAAATTGATTGCCTTTATATAATTATGCACTTCTTCCCAATCATCCCGTCTTTCGGGGGTCACATCTTCTTCTTTTATCAGCGCTTCTTCAAGATTGGTTTGAGTCCCTTCAATTCTGCTGCTTGTTGTAGCTTCTTTGGTGATATGCATCTGGACAAAAAAGTCAACGTTGGGTACTAATTCAGAATAAGCATTAAGGCTACCTAATGCCCGGTCCGCATCACTTAATAAAGAGATCAGTTCTTTATTATCTATAACCCAATCATAGTGGATCAATTCCGGTTTAAAGCTTTTATATTGATACTGAGCTACTTCCCTTCCTGCAAAGAAATTAGATATGTTTTTTATTTCAACCATTATAATGCAAATATAATAATTTTTATTTGCAAATAAAGGCATAAAATGAAAATAAGATAAGCATAATTTTCATTTTTTACATCTTTTTTGCCATGTCTCCGCACAAAGGAGGTAATTATTTCTTTGCCGTGTCTCCGTGCAAAAGGGTAAGTGTGCAAGCCGGACACGGCATCCTTACTGCCCGGAGTCTCATAGCCCGGCCTCGTGTTTAGCGGACTCCGGGTTTCCGGCTTCTTCTCGCCTTTCATTTTGCCCCTGTTGGTGTTCCGAATTCAATAGGCTGCCTTTGTTGCGTGTTGTGTGTGGGTTCCTGCCAGGCTAAAACACCAACAAACGAATTAAGAAAACTCTTCTCGTTTGTTATGGCCCGGAGTCTCATAGCTCAGCCTTGTGCATAGCGGACTCCGGCCTTTCAGCACTCTCTCCTTTTCCTTCCTCTGTGAATCCCTTCGCCATGGTTCGTGTCCGCACGAACCATTTATCGAAAATCAAAACCCAAGTGCACTTGATCTGATCCCGGTGATCCGGCATTGCGCTTTTATCTTTTGGGCCGGGCTTTTGTCTTGAATTTTGCCAGCCACAACAAGCCGCTGATAAGTACCGTTTCAATAGTAGAGCTTGAATTCCGATTTGACGTCCGAGCCCACCGGTTCTACATACATTAAATAATAGTTCTGGTACCGTTTTAAGATCTTATAGCGGTACTTGTCGCCGGGCTTACTCAGGTTTTTTCTCAGTATATTGTCACTCTCCATGAATGAAATGACATATTCGTTTTCCTTCACCTTTCTGAGCGAAAGTCTCGAGTAGGTTCCATCCCGGAAATGATCAACCCAGCTGGTATCAGTTACCTTCACGGAGGTAGTATCTCCGTTGGCCTCTACGTATTTGAAATTCCTGAGCTGAAAAAAATGACGGAGGTCATCTTCACTGGTCTCGCTGTCGGGCTCTTCGTTTACCATTTTCCAATCGCCTCGTTTATTTATCCCGGTTAATCGATCCATTATTCTTTTGAATGGTACACATTCTCGCTGTAGCCGCAGATCGACAAAGGTTACAAGCGCCTCAACTGAATCTGCTGGCATTCCTGTTAAATACGGTTCCAGGTGTTGTCTCACTATGTCGGACACTTTTGCAGAATCAACTTTAACGTTGTCTTCCATTTCAAAGGATCGGCAAATATTAACGACCAATTGGTCTTTGTCGGGTTTGGGCCGGCTGTCACATCCTGTTATACAGGTGTACAAGAAAACTCCAAACATTATCTTCTTCATATGCAAAATGATTGAAACTGTTCCCCCAATGCCGTGGTTCGTGTCTTCATGAGCCACCCCTTGCCTTGGTTGCCACCGCCTTGGTTCGTGTCTTCACGAACCATTTATCGTAAATCATAGCCCCAATGCGGTTGATTTAATGGATATGATCCTGCATTGTACTTTCACCCCCCTGTCAGTATCGGCCACTGTTATTGTGCCAATGGAATGAGGGCTTAACATCTCAAAATCTGTTTCCTTATTTCGCCATACATCTCCGTTTGCCTTTATATAGGTTATTTCCACTTTCACGTTCTCCAGGAGATAGTCCGTATTGTTCCGGATGGTGATCACAAGACCGTATATGCCTCCCAGCTCGCTGTATTTGTAATTATTGGTTTCTGCGGTTACATAGCTGTTGATATTATTTCGTATTTCTTCCTTATTGTCTTTAATAGTGATCTCCTTTTTCTCTTTATCAGTCTTGGTATAAATGAAATAACCCGCCAGGCCAAGTACAATGATTACAGTCAGGATCAGCAATTTCTTTAACCCCGATGTCCCGCTGCCCTTTGTGCTTACTTCATTAAAATAGGACCGGGGAGCTTCGGTTTGAAGAAGGGTGGCCGTTGCTGCCGGGTAGTTTTTGACTGGCTGGGCGCTTTTAAATCTGCTGGCTGCGGCTTTTAGCTGCTCCTCAGTCACAAATGAAGTACTTTGTTCATAGTCGTGTACCAGTTCTGCTGGCAAGTCTATTCTTCCGTTGGTAAGCTTTACAGCGTAGGTACTATCTTCATTCAGTATGCTTTTGTCGTATTGTCCGATCTGGGGGTTTATAGCCCTTAATTTCTCAAGAATTGAAAGAATAACGTCTTTTTTTTCATCAAGTATTGGCATGGTAGGATGGTTTTTGTTCAAAGAATAAGGTCTAAGAGTATATTACATTTTGACTACTGCTTGTCTGAAGTCTAAATTACCACGATTGATAGGTAATTAATTTTGCTCATTTACCGGCATATCCGTTTTGTTTTCATCTTGAACCATTGGCACTACTTCATTCTGTTCAGTCGTCTCGGTTTCAGGTTTTCCCGGCTTCCTCTTTTCCTTTTTCCCTTTTAATGGCTTTATATGCTCTAGATTGATGTGTTCATGTATCACCCGGCTGACAGATGCCCGGATATCATCATCGGAGAATTTACTTTTATACTTGGCTTTCAGCGTTCGTTTTATAAAATTGGTTACGGCGGGGGCATATAATAATCCGGCCACCTGCAACGGGTCCAGTGCGCAGTTTTTGTTCCACAAAAGGGTAAGCCCTTTATTGGCTACTGATTCCTTATGCAGGTACTGCATCAGTTCTATACATTCTTTTATTTGTGATGAATCAGAAAGGTCAAAGGAAAATATAAGTTTCCATTCAATAGGTTTATTGAAAAGTATCTTGTAAAACTCAAAATTTCTTCCGTTCGTCAGCAGGGCCCATTCGATGCCTTCATTGGCGCCATAATTGATCGCCTGACGCAGGTGTTTGTCGGATAGTTCAAGGGATAAGGCTTTTACTTCCACGAGAAAATGTCTTACGCCTTTCAGTTGTACCACGTAGTCGGCATAGGTGCCCCGTATCATGTATTCGGTTTTCACTTCTTCCAGTGCCTGGTATCCCAGTACGTCGGTAAGGAATGAATTGATCATTAACCGGGTTCCTGATTCATCCAGTTCGCTTACTTTGTTATTCAGAAATTTTTTGGAGTAAAGCTTTACCGCATTTAGCAGTTTGCTCTTTTTACTGGTGGTAAGCATAAGTAGGGTTTAATGGTTCGTTCGTTAAATATACAATTTCTTTACTTCTTTGTCGTGTCTCCGCGTGAAGGGGTAAGTGTGCTGGCTGAACACGGCAAGTAAAATAATCACTCTTGCTATTGTCTCTATTCTCCGTCAATCACTGCTGATGAACACTGTTCTGCAACGGCGCTAAGAGGGCTCTCATAGCACAACCTATATTCCCGGTGTTCGCTGAAATGGATTCCTCTAGGAAATTTGTTTTATATATGGTTAATTGAATATATAATTTCATTATATTTATATTGTCACCATCACCTCCTGCTATGAAAGTTCGGCGTTTGACATTTCTCGCCTTATTTTATATTATACTGCCCTGCCTCGCAGTTTCGTGGTTCCTTTTTAGAAACAATACACAAGACCAACTGTACGATACACGGGAATCCCGGCTTCAAAAGCTGGATATCAGGGAAAGCACTTCAGAAAGATCAGAAATTAAAAAATATATTGACCACCTGAATAAAGAACTTACTTATCGCCCGGATACTGCTGCAGATTTAATACGTAAACCTGGCCTCAATCTGATCGGTATCCATCCCGGAAAAACCATCACAGGCCTTCTTCAGTCCCCGGTTCATGAGTCTGTTTTCATTCCGGATAATAGTAACTCATGTTCAGCCGATTTCCTCGCTCAAACTGAACAAACAAATAGTTCAACACATGATAATAACGTGAAAGGAACTACAGATAATAATTCATCTGGCCTCGTAATTAACTACCTGAATCAAATTCCTGCCATAAGAAACGAAAGTAATTCCGGTAACCTGTTCTTTCCCCTTACATCTGAATTAAATCAGGCTATTTTGTACCAACTGGTTGCTGCTGAAGAAAAATCAGATCCTAAAGGCCTTTATACCTATAAACTCGATAATAGAGTTATTGAATCCGGGTCAATAAAAGAACTGGCAGCTAAGGTTAATACCGAAAGCTACCTGCCTGCCCCAAAAAATCTGTATAGATATAAATATTACACTGAAATTTATCCGGGTAAGGCTGAAAAAGAATACTACCCGGTTTCTTCATCAAAGAATGGTAAAAACAAAGAAAGGGATTACCAACCCATATCCTTAGGTACAAATGGGTATCCGGATTATTATCGGATTACTGGAGACAGGTATAAAAATCTCTATACGCAGGATATCCTTTCCATTCCCGAAAATTCATATTTGAATAGGGAAAAAACATCTGCCTCCTATATATCATTTTCTCCTGGCGCATATGAAAAATTTATAAAGGAACTCAATGATCTTAAGAGCATAATTGCTCTTCGTAGCTTATTTACAAATAAGCTGTACCTGGAAAAATTTAGAAATGATACATTGACAATAATATACGATTCCGCAGTAGCAGGCAATGGCATCCGGCCCGCATTTGACCAGCCCCCGGCAAAAGATTATTCCTTCATTACTTCAGGATACTTTGACACACTGGTTATAGTGGATGAATTCCTGGCAAAAGAAGACAGGTGTTCCCACGGAGAAAAAGTGATGGATGTCGTCAGGCAGGTCTTGAATCGCCACAATCTCTCCAATATCCTCCCTCATGTAAAGATTTATCCGATAAATTATTATTCTAATTGTGAGGTGGGTGATACAATCTATAAAAACTGGTTGGCAAAATATGATTCAGGAAGATTTGATGAAATTATCACCTCTGCATCCGGGTTTTCAGTGGTAGACTCAACAACTAAGTTCAGATTCAAAAACAGGAACGACAAGACGCCATCCACCTACCTTACCACACTTTATCAGACTATCATTGACGCCAGTCCGGACATTATTACCGGGTCCTATGTCATCAATGCTTCCGATCCATATATTCAATACTCTTTGACTAATAATTTAAAAACCTCATTCGTAAACTCAGCGCTTAACGATTCAGCAGAGATCGAAGTTTACATGCGTAACAGGCTTCGTAAAATAAATGCTCCGTATAAGGTGATTGAACCCTTGACAAGTTATTTAAACGCATTCGAAGATCTTGGAATTATCATTGTCGGAAACCTTGCATACGGTTCCTCATTTAAGGGAATGTTTTCTTCAACAGGTTCTTACATTAATTCATTGGGCAGAGGAACCTTCTGGGGTGAGAAGGGAATTACAAAGTGTATTCAATATACGGACAATGGGACAAGCTATGCAACTCCGGAAATAGCCGCAAACCTGTTTATCGCAAAAGCATTTTGGCGAAGTAAAAATTTAGAGATCAATTCGCTTGAAGCAAGAAACCGGTTAATACTTTCCAGCGATCTGATCCCCTCCCTGGTCGGCAAGTTTGCTTCAGCCGGAAGTCTTAACATGGACAAACTTCTCACCGATGCAAACGCTTACCTGGTTACAAAAAACGATTCGATACTATTGATTGATTCTATTTATAAAGCCGTTGTTTTCACGGATACCCATAATCCCCCGCGAATGGAAATGTCTGCTTCTCGCAACAGTTTTTTGAGAAGCATCTATTACATAGATAACCGGTTTTACGGCTATGAGAATTCACCCATAGGTCTTTGGAAGCAAATAGAGGCTCCGTCTGACTTTATTTTAAACATTAAGTTCAGAGGTTCCGATAAGTTATCTGCAATTTATCTTTCAGATTTTACGGCTCACTATAAACAATTTGTCATACTCAACTAGGCTATTATGAAAAAGAAATTCGGCATGTTATTGATTCTGCTGTTGACTTTTCCCGTTCTGGTGTTTTCCCAAAGACCCGCTGCTGCATCTGCCTCAGCTACCGAAGCAGTAAAAGATGCAATTGGGTCTGATATTAAAAAATACACTGCCTACAGTTACCCCACTAATAATTTTGGTGTCGGAACTTCTTGTAAAGGCCAATGGCTTCCACGGGGCATAATGATTTGCGATATGGCAACTTGTTTCGGCCTTACCGCTGTATCGCAAAATTCTCAGGCGTGGAAAAATGTAAACGGTTACGCCTTTTTTGGCCAGGGAGGCCCTCTGACCCTAAACGATACCCTTAATCAGCAATACGGTGTGGGTGTATTGCTTTCGAAAATACTGGGTGTTTTGAATATTAACATGGGGATGGAACGCAAACAGACAAAGAGTGTCAAACTAACCATTGATTCAGCAGTGCTGAGGTTCCTGAACTTTGAAAAATATAAACAGTTTGCTCTGTCTGGAACCAATTCACTGTTGAAAGATTCGTATTTGGCCAAAGAACTGGTCGTCGCAACATCAGATTTCGTACTCATGGACTACAGTATAGAAATTTCTCCCGTGGATTCTTTTGGCATAAACCTCATCACAAAATTGAACGAAGCAATAAAAGACAATACAAACCCTCAAAAAATGCAGGACTCAATAGGGGTAGGCATAAGAAGGGAAAGAAATGGTACATTCTCACTAAAGTCAAGCAAACCGGTGGTTTTTGCAGTATTCATTCGAAAACAAAAACAAATTGGCTTACAGGATGAAGGTAAAAAAGATTTCTCCGATTGGGAACCTGTCGAGTTTATTAATGGGGTTATAACCAGGGATGAATAACTTCACTTTTTACTTCCTTGCCGTATCTCCAATGCCGTGGTTCGTGTCTTCATGAGCCACCCCTTGCCTTGGTTGCTGTCCCCGCGAATCATATTAGCATGGTCTCGCATGCCGGGTCTGCCTGTTGGCCGCATTGGCTCGGCAGTGGCAAAGTAGTGCAATACAGTATTATGGGCAGCTTACTTCTTCTTATCGTTCTTCGTATTCTTCTTACGCAGGTCGGCCCGGTGGGCTCTTTCGTAGGTTTGAATATCAACAAAACGGCCTTTCGCGTCCCGTACGGCATAGAGTTTCTTGCCGCTGCTGCTCCGGTGTGTGGTTCTTTTGGTTGCCATAGATAAAGTTTTAGATATAAAAGGTAGCAAATTTCTGAATAACTACCCGGTATATCCTGGCATTGGCTCTTTCTGCAGCATTCCGTCCCCCTGTGGCAATAACCGTTTTCCATCCTTTTATTCCCGTTTTCAATAGTAATAGGATAAGACAGGATGATCCTCTTGCCGAACTTTACGCCATGAAGGAATTATTGTTGGTGTTGAACAATATCCATCCCCTCTCCCCTTCTCTGCAGCAGTACCTGAACGAAAAACTGAGATCCCGTACCGTACACAAAAAAGAATTCATCCTGGAGGCCGGCCATGTCAGCCGTCATATTTATTTTATCCGCAAAGGTTTGCTGCGTTGCTATTACATGGAGGGAGGACAGGAAGTATGTGCTAAATTCCTGAAGGAAGGAGATATCGTCGTATCGGCTTCCAGCTTCTTCCTCCAAAGGGAAAGTGTCGAGTATATCCAGGCCCTCGAAGAATCTGTTCTCTGGTATATCTGTTTCGATGAGCTCCAGTATATCTACAAAAATTTCCCGGAGTTCAACACCATTAGTCGTGTCATCACGACAAAATCATACTTACTCAGTGAACAGCGATTGACATTTATCCGCATGAAAAATGCAGCGGACAGGTACAACCTGATGATCAGGAATTTCCCGGAACTGATCCTGAGGGTTCAGGCTAAATACATTGCATCTTACCTCGGTATTTCGGTCGAGACGTTAAGCCGTATCCGCAGTCGCCGGAAATAATTGATATGTATCAATGTCTTTTCGTAGGCCCGTTTTTAATTTGGTATTGAAAATTCAAATTGCTTCAATCACCAATCTGTTTACTGCAGGCCTTACCCCTATGCCGGTTGCCACCAGGAAGATACCAACCCGTATTGTGATATATCCGAAAGATGTCGAGAATATCACCGGCCGTAGCAGCCGCACAGCCCGTTCCATTATTGACCGTATCCGCAAAGCACTCGGCAAATCAAAACAACAGTTCGTCACCGTCAAAGAATTCTGTTTCTTCTACGGCCTCGAAGAAGATTACGTAAAAGATTTCTTATAACAATTTAGCGCCTTCATCATTGCGCCCCTGAACAAAGTGAAGGCGTCATTGCGAGCGAAGCAAAGCAAAAACCCCGCCTTTCGGCGGGGTTCAGCAAGTCCCTCCTTAGTTAATCGAAGGATTAGGAGGATTTAGGGGGCCTCCATTTCCTCACCCTCCTCACCACCCACTTCAGCACATGCGACATCCCAAAACTCACCGTTGCTCCTATCGCAGCCAGCACCATCGTTTTCACAACATCACCGCTGTTGATATTCGCCAGGAACACCGTCACTGTACCGCCAAGTGTCGTGGTCTTTGTGTTCACCGTTTCATTCATCTTCTTCTTTGTTGATTGAGGATCATAATAGCCCCTCTCTTTCGGAGAGGGGTTGGGGTGAGGTCACTCACTCTCATCCGTCACCGCCGTCTGGCTCACTGTACTCGCTACCGTTCCGGCTACAGCTAAGTAGCCCGCGATCTTGACAAGCACGGCAGGCAATGCCACCGGCGCAGCCATGATACTGGCGCTGATCGCAGCCAGTGTCAACCCGATATTCCTTACTTTCTTAAAGAACTTCGGCGTCGGCGATTGCATCCTTTTTACCACATTGCTCATATTACGTCTTTTAAAGATGAAAAGATGTTGTTTCTAATTTCGGGTTCGTCATTGCGACCCTGAACAATGTGAAGGCGTCATTGCGAGCGTAGCGAAGCAACCCTCATCCACACATTCCCTCCCTTCTCCAGTTCCGGATATACCAGCGCAACAAGTTTCGCCAGGGCTATTCTCGATTGCGCTCCTCTTCCTTCCCCGGTGAGAGTAGA
>JAEUVK010000009.1 GCA_016787135.1 Chitinophagaceae bacterium
CCTGATGAAAGATTTTGCAAATAAAAAAGGATAAAAATAGCATGGCGATCATTTCTCCTTTCAACGCATTAAGACCGAAAAAAGGAACCGAATCAAAAGTAGCTTCAAGACCTTACGACGTACTGAACAGTGCAGAAGCAAAGGAAGAAGCAAAGAATAACCCGCAGTCATTTCTCCATGTCACCAAATCCGAAATTGACCTGCCGGATAGCATAGATATTCATACAGCCACCGTTTATGAAAAGGCAAAAGCCAACCTGCAGGAGCTTATCAAAGACAGCACACTCTTTACTGAAGATAAACCCTGCTACTATATCTACCAGCTCATCATGAACGGCCGCAGCCAGACAGGCCTGGTCTGCGTTTCTTCGGTAGATGATTACTTCAGTGACGTGATCAAGAAACATGAATTCACCCGTCCGGAGAAAGAACAGGACCGTATCAACCATATCCGTACCACCAGAGCACAGACAGGGAATGTTTTTTTAGCGTATCGTGACGTAAAGGAGATCAACGATATCATCAATAGCTGGAAGAAGAACAACCAGCCGGTCTATGATTTCAAAGCGGATGATGGTATTCAGCATACGGTGTGGGTGATCAATGATGATTCTACCGTTCATACTATCACTCAAATTTTTGCAGCAAAAGTTCCCGCCACATATATCGCCGACGGTCACCACCGCGCAGCATCAGCTGCTAAAGTAAGCCAGCAGTTACCTGACAGCGAAGCAGCTAAATATTTCCTGACCACCATTTTTCCTGCCAGTGAATTAGCTATCCTTGATTACAACCGCGTAGTGAAAGACCTGAACGGGATGGATAAGGAAGGTCTTATTAGTGCATTGCAGGATGATTTTACCATCACCCAAAGCCCGGTGGCAGTAAAACCTGCGCAACTACATGAATTCGGCATGTACCTGGGCGGGCAATGGTATATTCTCAATTCAAGAAAAGGAACCTATACCACCGACCCGATCGGCGTACTGGATGTGACCATTCTTTCGAATAATGTACTGGACAAACTGCTTGATATAAAAGATCAGCGTACCGATAAGCGGATAGATTTTGTAGGAGGTATCCGTGGCCTGGGTGAATTGGAAAAAAGAGTGAACAACGGTGAAATGAAAGTGGCCTTCAGCCTGTATCCTGTTACGATTGAGCAGTTGTTCGATATTGCCGACAGTGGGAACGTGATGCCGCCTAAAAGCACCTGGTTCGAACCTAAACTGAGAGATGGTTTGCTGACACACCTTATCTGACAGCGGGAATTAATTTGTTAATTGTGCAACAGCTTCAGGGCCCATAGCATCTATTTGTTTTAATTTGCAATATGAAAAATCTCTTTTCCTTTCTTATTGTTTCGCTGCTCGCAATAGGTTCTTTTGCCCAGCCTGCTGATGATGTAAAAACACTGCATGAAAATGCAAAAGCTTTTATGCGTTCGGGTGATTTTGACAATGCGATCATTGTCCTTGTCAGGGCATTGAACCAGGATAAGAAAAACCTGGACATGCAAAAAGACCTCGTCATGTGCTATTACCTGAAAAGAGACTATACAAAAGCACTGGACGGTGTAGAATCTTTGCTTGAACGTAATGATGCCGATGTGGTTTGTTACCAGCTGGCAGGGAATGTCTATAAAGCATTGGAGCAGCCAAAAGAATGTGAGAAGGCTTACAAGAAAGGCCTGAAGAAATTCCCGAAAAGCGGCCCGCTTTACAGTGAATATGGTGAATTGTTATGGTCGCTCAAAGATTATTCTGCAATTGAGCAATGGCAGAAAGGTATGCAAACCGACCCCGGGTTTTCAGGAAATTACTACAATGCGGCGCTCTATTACTTTTTTACCAAAGACAAAGTATGGAGCCTGATCTACGGAGAGATATTTGTGAACATGGAAAGCCTGACGGAAAGAGGCGCAGCAATGAAACAGCTCCTGCTGCAGGGTTATAAAGAAAAGCTGTTTGCTGAAGCCGATCTGCTGAAAGGAGAAGAAAAGAATAAAAGTGAATTTGCCAAAGCCTTTCTGCTGGGAATGAATAAACAATCCTCACTGGCCAATAAAGGCCTTACCATTGAAACGATCACGATGATACGTTCACGGTTTATCCTGGATTGGTTTGCCAATAATGGAACCAGGTTCCCTTTCAGATTATTCGATTATCACCAGCAATTATTGAAAGAAGGAATGTTCGAGGCTTACAACCAATGGCTGTTTGGCCCGGTTGACAACCTGGCTGCTTTTGATAACTGGACCAGGACACATGCTGAACAATTCACGGCTTTTACTAATTTTCAAAAGAACCGCATTTTTAAAATGCCCACAGGTCAATATTATCAATAATCAAATTGCCCGCTATTTTTAAATGCCTGTTGGTGAATATCCGGCAGGCTTTTTTATATATTGGTTTTTACCTAATTTGTTCTGAAAAGCGGCAAACATGATCACACCTGAAGCTTTTTTCTTTTTGCCGTATAAAACGATTGCACATGATGGAACCCAAAAGACTATTTGATTGCATTGAATACCATTTGCAACGGCAGCCTCTCGACGTAATGCTGGCCGGAAAAGAAGCCGGGCAATGGAAGAAATACAGCACAAAAGAAGTCGCTGAAATCGTCAACCAGCTTAGCGCCGGCCTTCTTAGTATGGGAATCGGGCCCAATGATATGACAGTAGAGGGAAGGGATAAAGTTGCTATTCTTTGTAAGAACCGCCCTGAATGGCTGATGCTGGACATGGCCGTACAACAGATCGGCACCCTGCTCACTCCTATTTATCCAACGATCAATATCAACGAACTGGAATTCGTATTGAAAGATGCCCAGGTAAAAGTGGTTTTTGTCAATGATGAAGACCTATATCATAAAGTAGCCAACCTCAAAAGTCATCTTCCCCATCTCAAAGAAATTTTTACGTTTGAACATGTGGTAAATGCACGCCATTGGAAAGAAGTGCTGAATATGGCTACGCCTGAACTGACCGCAAAGATCAAACCTATTGCCGATAAGATCCGCTATGAAGATGTGGCTACCATTATATATACATCGGGTACTACAGGTACACCAAAGGGTGTTATGCTGAGTCATCGTAATATTCTTTCAAACGTGGTAGCCTGTATTCCTTGTTTCCCTCCAAGTGAAGGCAATAGTTCAAAGTCACTGAGCTTCCTTCCCCTCAATCATATTTTTGAAAGAATGGTGAGTTATCTCTACCTGTTCAATGGTACCTCCATTTATTATGCAGAAAGCCTGGATACCATCGGGGATAACCTGAAAGAAGTACAGCCGAATATGTTCACTACTGTACCACGCTTGCTGGAAAAAGTATATGACCGCATCATGCAGAAGGGTAATGAACTGACCGGGATGAAGAAAAAATTGTTCTTCTGGGCGCATAGCCTGGCAGAAAAATTTGAGATCAATACCAACCAGGGAGCCTGGTATAATATGCAACTGGGGCTTGCACGGAAACTCATCTTCAGTAAATGGAAAGAAGGTCTTGGCGGTGAAATAAGATGTATCGTTACGGGTGGCGCTGCCTGCCAGGTAAGGTTGATCAGGATCTTTACAGCTGCCGGTATCACCATTATGGAAGGGTATGGACTGACTGAAACGTCTCCCGTGATCGCTGTTAACCGTTTCCAGGAGAAAGACAGGAAATTTGGCACGGTAGGCCCTTTGATTGATGACGTAGAAGTAAAGATCGCTGAAGATGGCGAGATACTTTCCAAAGGCCCGAATATCATGGTGGGTTATTATAAACGTCCTGACCTGACGGCAGAAGTGATCACCGATGGCTGGTTCCATACCGGTGATATCGGCATGATGGTGGATAATAAATATCTGAAAATAACCGACCGGAAAAAAGAACTCTTCAAGACCAGTGGCGGCAAATATGTAGCGCCATTGCCGGTCGAAAATAAATTAAAAGAATCCCCTTTTGTAGAACAGGTAATGATCGTAGGATCAGAGAGAAAATTTGTCGGGGCACTGATCATCCCTTCTTTTCCTAACCTAAAGGACTGGTGCTGGCATAACGGCGTACCGGAAGGCACTAATGAAGAGATGATTCGTCACCCGAAAGTACTGGATATGTATAAAGACCTTGTTGAGAATTTCAACAAATACTTCAATCATGTGGAGCAGATAAAAAAATTTGAATTACTCCCTCATGAATGGAGTGTGGATACCGGGGAACTGACACCCAAACTTTCGATGAAGCGGAAAGTGATCTCAGAAAAATATAAAGATGCGATCGAAAGGATATACGCATAAATGAAAGCCGGTGGTTGAACCACCGGCTTTCATTTGGCTACGTCTCTATTAAAAGGGAATAAATGATCTGAGAAGGAGCATCTATTCAATATCCGTTATGATCTTATAATGAGGCACCAGTGACTTCATGATCATCCAGCCGATAAGGTAAGCCACAGCACAAATAGAGAAAATGATAAAATAACCCGACTCAATACCTTCAAAGCCCATAAACTTCATCTTCGTTTCAGCTGCATGATCAAATAACATTCCCGAACCTTTATTAATAAGAAATGATCCTATACCTCCGGCCATACCGCCTATACCTGTAATAGTGGCGATCGCAGATTTGGGAAACATATCTCCAATTGTCGAAAAAATATTGGCTGACCATGCCTGATGTGCAGCACCGGCTATACCGATGATAATAACGGGTACCCAAACCGAAATATATCCCAGCGGCTGGGCCAATAAAGCCAGCAGGGGAAAGAAAGCAAAGATGAGCATGGCTTTCATTCGGCCTGCATAAGGGTTCATGCCCCTCTTTTCTACAAAATAAGTAGGTAACCATCCCCCAACAATTGACAATAAAGTGATCAGGTATAATGTAAATATCTGCGGGGCACTTTGTGTAGAATCCAGACCATACACAGAACTCAGGTAAGCCGGTGTCCAGAAAAGAAAGAACCACCAGACACCATCGGTCATGAACTTGCCGACCGCGAATGCCCATGTCTGTTTATATTTAAACGCTTTTCCGAATGAGATGCTTTTAGGCTTAGCTGTAGGTGCCGGTGCCGTGCTGCCGGCACCCGCATAGTCCTGGTGAATATATTCCAATTCTGCTTTGTTTACTTTAGGATGATGATGCGGCTTTTTGTAATAGAAAATCCAGAAGCCCATCCATATAAAACCAAGGGCTCCGATAATGATAAAAGCCATCTCCCACCCATATGCCTTAGCGATAAAAGGGATGGTAAGTGGCGCTGCTAATGCACCAACCGTAGCTCCCGCATTAAAGATACTGGTGGAAAATGCACGGTCTTTTTTAGGGAAATATTCGGCAGTAGCTTTAATGGCTGCAGGAAAGTTACCTGCTTCTCCAATGGCGAGTACCACACGGGCAAAAATGAAAAGCGATACACTTACCGTAACAATACTTGCTATATCATCCACTGTACCGATAATCTCCCTGGCGCCTTCAAAACTTACCAGCCAATTGCCGGTGAGAATACCGGATGTGGCAATTCCGCAAAATGCATGAAGGCAAGCTCCGATCGACCAGATGACAATAGACCACACGAAACCCTTTTTCGTATCCATCCAATCCACAAACTTTCCGGCAAATAACATAGACACAGCATAGACTATAGAAAAAACGGCTGTAATAGTACCATAGTCATTATTTTTCCAATGAAACTCTGGAACAATAAAATCTTTCCAGGTCAGGGAAAGTACCTGCCTGTCGAGATAGTTAATGGTTGTGGCAAAGAATAGCAATGAGCAGATCACCCATCTGAAATTGGTCATTTTTTGTTGCTGTCCGGAGTTTGTCATACGTTAATCGTTAGAATTTTATGATGCCATCTTCCTGCAAGATTCATCCAGCCTGTTATCAGAATACTCTGCTCCTGGTCTTTTACTTCTTTATAGAAGCGATCAGGTCCAGCACTTTCTTGGTCTCCGTTTCTATTGTCGCATAATCCTTTGCCTCCATCAGTTTCTTACTAATGAGCTTGCTACCCATACCTACTGCACATACGCCTGCCTTGTACCAGCCTTCAATATTTTCCTTTGTCGTATCCACACCGCCTGTCGGCATAAACAACAATTTAGGGAAGATATCTTTGATACTGCTCAAAAATTCAGGCCCCAGCATATTACCCGGAAAGAGTTTGATGAACCCGATACCATTGTTTTCGGCCGCAATGATCTCAGTGGGTGTCATACAACCGGGGGCGTAGAAAAGATCTTTCTTATTTGCATAATCGGCCACTTCAGCCACATATCCCGGGCTTACCAGGAAATCAGCACTGGCGGCTACATAATCTTCGGCATGTCTGAGATTCTTGATCGTGCCCACTCCCAGCATCAGGCCGGCCATTTCTGCATTTCTTACTTCCACCAGCTTTTTAAAGTTCTTCAATGCGGCATCACCCCGGTTGGTATACTCCACGGCTTTGATACCTGCACGATAAATAGCTCTCAATACTTCCACACTCACTGTTTCATCAGCATTAAAATACAAAGGCAGGATGCCCTGTTTTACGATCACGTCTGTTATAACTTGTTTGGTTGCCATTGCTGTTTAGATTTTTACTTTGATCACCAGTTTTTTAATTTCCGCATCACCGATCATTGGTGCATGCACATCTTCGGGAAAGAAAATAGCGAATTGACCGTCGGTCAGCTGAAAGTACATATCGGGTTGTTCATTGTACAGCTGCACATCTTTCTCGGCATTGTATCCCCCATTCTCTGTAAAACATTTTTCTCTTGGCTTCCACCCTATCTGTTCCACTCCTTTAATGCAAAGCTGTATATCAATAAACTTATTGTGACATTCAAACTTCGCCACGCTGGTTTCTTTTGTTTTGCCTGGTCCGTTGCTGATAATATATTTCAGCCCGTCCGCAATATCTCCTTTACCATCGGCTGCATTGGCAAGATCCGTTTGATTGATATATTCGAAAGCCCTTGCAAACAAAGGGTGTGCTGAAAAATATTTCGAAGCATTCTTTATGGTATCAACTATCATATTGGTTTGGTTTAAGGTTTAAAGTCCAAGGTTTCTTCGTTAACATTAAACTATTAAACCTTAAACTTTTCAACTTGTTTATCGCTGCACCCTGCCGCTGGCATCGCCTTTCATCAGGTCTTTTACTTCACTCAGGGTAGCATGGTTCAGATCACCGGGGATCGTATGTTTCAAGGCAGAAGCCGCCACACCAAATTCGGCAGCATCTTTCATGCTCATACCGGTAACCAAACCATAGATCAGGCCGCTGGCAAATGAATCGCCGCTGCCCACCCGGTCAACGATCCTCACCTCATATTTTCTTGTATGATAAAACTCGTTCCCATCATATAATAAGGCGCTCCAGCCATTATCACTGGCGCTGTGGCTTTCCCTCAATGAAGAAGCAATGTATTTAAAACCAAATTTATCTTTCATCTGCCTGAATACATCTTTAAAGCCGTCGAGATTCAGCTCCCCTTTGGTAACATCCGTATCTTTTGCTTTAAAGCCTAACGTAGTATCTGCATCTTCTTCATTACCGATACAAACATCTACATACTGGCAAAGCTTAGTCATTACTTCTCTTGCCTTCTCCTTTGTCCAGAGTTTTTTACGATAATTAAGATCAATACTCGTGGTAATGCCTTTTGCCTTTGCCGCTTTCAGCGCTGCTTCGGCCAATACGGCTGCTTTGTCGCTTAATGCGGGAGTAATACCAGTTGTATGAAACCAGTCTGCTCCATCCAGAATCTTATCAAAATCAAACTCAGCTACATTCACATCGGCGATAGAAGCACCGGCACGGTCATACACCACCTGTGAGGCACGCATAGCAGCACCGGTTTCCAGGAAATATATACCGAGCCTGTCACCTCCCCTGACTATGTATTGTGTATCCACACCATAACGACGCAGATGATTGATCGCCGATTGGCCAATAGGATTGTTTGGCACCTTGGTAACAAACGTACCTTTCAAACCATAGTTACATAAAGCGGCTGCTACATTCGCTTCTCCGCCACCATAAGTAACATCGAAGCTATCAGCCTGTACAAAACGTTTAAAATCGGGAGTGGACAAACGCAGCATGATCTCCCCAAGCGTTACAACCTTCTTTGACATGTTTATTGTATTTATGTTTTATTAATTTGAGCGACGAAAGATACAGCATAGCACCGGTTTAATCCCTGATGTTTTCCCGGCAACGTTTCCGGCGTGTACCTTTCACTGCATTCTTAACCTGTTAAACATTTACCGGCTTTACAGATGCCGGTCTGGCATCCAGTTGCCAGTTGAAATAATTCTTTGCATTGTTGAAGCAGATATCCTGTATCACTTTGCCCACCCAGTTGATATCATTGGGCAACTCCCCATTTTCGATCTCATCACCAAACAGGTCACACAGGATCCTTCTGAAATATTCATGACGCGGATAGGAGAGAAAACTCCTTGAATCCGTCAGCATGCCAATGAACTTGCTAAGCAATCCCATATTCGACAGTGCATTGATCTGTTTGGTCATGCCATCTTTCTGATCCAGGAACCACCAGGCAGAACCCCATTGCACTTTGCCTGCGGAAGATCCGTCATTGAAATTGCCGATCATGGTTGCCATCAGCTCATTGTCTGCCGGGTTGAGATTATACACAATAGTTTTAGCCAGTTTGTTATTGCTGTCCAGCTTATCCATGAATTTCGCCAGTGTTCTTGCCTGTGAAAAATCACCGATGGAATCCCAGCCGGTATCAGGGCCAAGGGTCTGCAACATCCTTGAGTTATTATTTCGCAAGGCTCCAAGATGGAATTGTTGCACCCATCCTTTCTCCCAGTCCCATTCGGCAAAATGAACCAGCATGGCAGAACGGAATTTTCTTTGCTCCACATCGCTCAGGTTCTTACCCCCGTGTACTTTATTGAAGATGGCATCGATCTCTGAGCCAGTGAAATCATCTGCATAAATTTCTTCCAGGCCATGATCGGAAACACTACAGCCCATTGAAGCAAAGAAATCATGCCTGTTCTGCAATGCATACAGGAAATCATCAAATGAAGAGATGGCAATATTTGTAATCGTTTCCAGTTTTTTAATATAGACCAGGAACTTTGCGGGATCGCTTACATTCATGGCATTATCCGGCCTGAAAGCAGGGAGGATCGGTATCTCAAATCCATCGCCTTTGATCTTCTGGTGATATTCTAATGAATCTACCGGGTCGTCTGTTGTGCATACAAGCTTCACATTCATTTTACGGAGCAGGTTACGAACAGCATATTCCCTGGTCTGCAGCTTAGCCGTGCATTCATCATATATCTTCTTTGCCGTATCTGCATTCAGGATGTTCTGCACGTCAAAATAGCGCTGTAGTTCCAGGTGTGTCCAGTGATACAAAGGGTTGCGCAAAGTATAAGGAACCGTTTCCGCCCATTTCTGGAATTTTTCCCAGTCATTTTTGTTGCCGGTGCAATAGCTTTCGTTGACACCGTTGGTACGCATGGCTCTCCACTTATAGTGATCGCCATACAGCCATACCTGTGTCAGGTTTTCAAATTGTATATCCTCTGCTATCTGCTGTGGCGGCAGGTGACAATGGTAGTCAATGATGGGCATCTCTTTAGCATATTCATGATAGAGACGCTGCGCCGTTTTGGTCTTCAGCAGAAAATTTTCATCCAAAAACTTTTTCATGTATAATCACTTTAAAAGTTCATGCCTGCCGGCAATTAGTTGGTTTATGCTACACGCCACTGAAAGCGGTAAATCCTCCGTCAATGGTTACAGTAGTACCCGTTACAAATAATGAAGCATCACTCATCAGCCACACCAGCGCTCCACCCAGATCTTCCGGATTACCAAACTTTTTAAACGGCGTATTATTGATGATCTGGTGTCCCCGTTCCGTCAGGTTTCCCTGGCCATCGGTCAGCAACATTTTATTTTGCTCAGTCAGAAAGAAACCCGGCACGATCGCATTCATGCGGATCGTATCACCGTACCGGCTTGCCAGCTCAATAGCAAACCACTTACTGAACTTTTCTATCGCCGCTTTTCCCATCGTGTATCCCAGCACTTTTGTCAATGGCCTGTCCGCACTTACCGATGATATATTCACTATGCTGCCACCGCCGCTTTCTGCAATAGCTTTTCCGAATACCAGGGTGGGTATTAAAGTACCCCACACATTTATATCCAGTGCTTTTTTCATTCCTTCCACACTGATCGAAAAAATGTCCTGCCCGGTCTGAAGAACACCTTCCGGCACATTGCCGCCGGCCCCGTTGACGAGCCCGTCAATTCTGCCATATTTTTTCAATACAATATCACGACATGCGATCAGTTGCTGCTCATTTTGCACATCAGCCAGCAATGCTATGGCCTCACCACCAGCATCGGTAATCTCTTTTACTCTTTCATTCGCTTTCTGCTCATTTCTGCCCAGTACTCCTATAATAGCTCCGGCGGCCGCTAATGCTTTAATAAAAGCATGGCCTAATATGCCTGTTGCTCCCGTCACTACGATCACTTTACCTTTTAATGAAAACTGATTCTCTTTCATCCAGCCTGTTTTTCTTTCCTGTTATATTATAAAGATACTCCTCTCTTCCAGGGAATGAAATCATCCTGGTTCAATAATACTGCCTTGGGTATTACTTCCCCGCTGGCAGCCTTGATACAATAGTCCAGGATATCTTCCCCCATCTGCGGAATCGTTTTTTCACCATCGATCACCGGCCCGCAATCAATATCAATGATGTCATTCATCCGTTTGGTCAGGTTGCTGTTGGTTGAAACCTTGATCGTGGGACAAACCGGATTGCCGGTCGGTGTTCCGAGCCCTGTAGTAAATAATATCAGCGTAGCACCACTGGCTGCTTTTCCTGTAGTTGCTTCCACATCATTGCCAGGTGTGCAAACAAGGCTTAAACCGGGCTTTTTTACCACTTCTGTATAATCGAGCACATCTTCCACCGGTGATGTACCTCCTTTTAATGCAGCACCATTACTTTTGATGGCATCGGTGATCAATCCATCTTTAATATTACCGGGTGAGGGATTCATATGAAAACCGCTACCGGCTTTTTCTGCTGAATCGCTATAGGCTGACATCAGCTGAATGAATTTTTTAGCGGCAGCCTCATCTTTTGTTCTGTCGATCAGGTTTTGCTCTGCTCCGCACAGTTCCGGAAACTCAGCAAGTAATACCTTTCCACCCAGCGCCACCATCAGGTCAGAGGCATAACCTACCGCAGGATTAGCTGATATACCACTGAAGCCATCACTTCCGCCACATTTAACGCCAATGCAAAGTTTATCCAGTGAAGCAGGTTTTCTTTCCAATTTGTTGATCTCTGTCAGCCCTTCAAATGTTTTGCGGATCGCATCGGCTATCAATTGCTCTTCGCTTTGTGATTGCTGTTGTTCAAAAACAAAAAGAGGCTTATTGAAGTTCGGATTCAGCGCTTTCAGATCATTGAGAAAATCCTGGGTTTGTAAGTTCTGACAGCCGAGACTCAGTACAGTCACACCACCGACATTCGGATGATCGGCATATGCAGCCAGCAACTTACTTAATACGGCCGCATCCTGCCGGATACCGCCGCAACCTCCCTGGTGATTGAGGAATTTGATCCCATCCACATTCTTAAAAAGCCTATCCCCTACCCTCTCCTTTGTAGTAGGGGGAAGCAGGCTGACAGAAGAAATATCCTCTCCTTTTTTATACGCTTCCAGTAACTGATGTGTATAGCGTTTATACTTATCGGTCACTGCATAGCCCAATTCATTGTGCATGGCTTCACGAATGACATCCAGATTCCTGTTCTCACAAAAAACAGTCGGGATGAACAGCCAGTAGTTGGCCGTACCCACTCTTCCGTCACTGCGATGGTAGCCATTGAATGTTCTGCCTTTAAATTTAGAAACATCTGGCGCATGCCAGTCGTAATTTACTTTCCGGTATGTGTAGGGCTCTGCTGCATGTTTGGTATTGTCTGTTGACATGCGGGAGCCTTTGGCAATATCCATCTGGGCCTTTCCCACCAGTACTCCGTACATATTGATGGCGTCTCCTTTCTTCATATCCTGCATAAAGAACTTATGCTTGGCGGGAATGTCTTCCTGCAACACATATTCAGCTCCATCAAATGAAATAAGCTGGCCCTTCTTCAGGTCTTTCAATGCTACGATCACATTATCTTTCGGGTGTACTTTTAAAACTATCTGCGACATATGTAATGCTGGTTTATTTTGTTTGGCAAATGTTAGTTATTCATTCACTATTCATATCACGATTGACTGATCAGTTCCGTCACTGCTGCTTTCATTCCTTTATTCAATATGGCTTCTGCAGAAGCAGCCACTTCATCAATAAAGTAAGGGGAAGCAGAAAAATCTTCCTTCCATATCTTCCGGTTCTTCACAACAGCTTCCACCCATCCTTTTACATTGGCTGCATCAAACGAAGACCGGATAAAGTCAACAAATTCTGCGGTGTCGTTTGGTGTAAATGCCACTTTCGCCTTTCCGCTGTACAGTACGAGTAAGGCTGCAAACGAAAAGGAGCCCAGCCTGGCATTTTTGTTCAGTTTGGTGTAATTATCTTTTACCGTCGGGAAATTCCTGGTCTCCCACTTGGACAATGAGTTCAGCGAAATATCCTTCAAATAATGTTTAAGGAAAGGATTATAAAAACGCTCCAGGATCTTACCGGCAAACTTCTTCAACTCTGCCGGATCTTCATTGATAACCGGCAGCACTTCCTCATTCACCATTTTATTGATGAACTTCTCCACTTCAGGAGTATTAAATGCATCCATCACCGTTTCACATCCCATCTGCAGGGCCACCGGCACCATAGCCGTATGTGAGCCATTCAGGATACGTACCTTTTTTGCCCTGAAATCACGGATATCATCCATGAAAAGCACATTGAGGCCAGCCTGGTCAAGCGGTAATTTTTGTTTGATACTGCTGTCACCACCAATGGCCCATACATGAAAGTATTCTCCTTTCACTACCAGGTTATCATCAAACCCGATTTCTTCTTTGATCTCGTTGATGGTCTCTTTGGGGAAACCGGGAACAATACGGTCAACCAGGGTATCATAGAAATGGCAATTGGTTTTTACCCAGTTTTCAAATTCAGCGCCGAGCTGATTGGCAGCTGCATGTTTTAATACATATTGCCGTAACGTAGAGCCATTGTCTTCGATCAGTTCACAGCAGATCACTGACAATCCTTTGGAGGTATCGCCATTGAACTTCTTAAATCGCTTATATAACAGGGCGGTCATCTTACCCGGGAAAGAAGCCGGCGGTTCTGCCTGCAGATCTTCTCCTTCCTCGTAGCGGATACCTGCCTCCGTTGTATTGGAAACAATCATTTCCAATGATTCACTTAAAAACAGGGATTCATATGTCTTATAATCCGCATAAGGGTTATTGATCCCGGTGATACATTTTACCAGGGAAACCTCTTTGACCGGCTTTTTGTCTTTGATACCCTCGAGGTACACATGATAAAGCCCATCCTGTTTTTGAAAAATATCACGTACAAATTCACCACCGGCAATCGGCTGCACAATGGCAATGCCATGATTCATTTTACCGGTCTCATTCGCTTTATTGATCATCCAGTCGACAAATGCCCGGAGAAAATTGCCTTCTCCGAACTGCAGGATCTTGACCGGCAAAACCGGCTTTTCAACATTGGTGGCGTTTAATGCCTGTATCATTGTTTTCGTTGTCATAAGCGTTGCATTTATGGCTTCCAGCGATTGCCGAAAAGCCAGCTCACAGTAATATCGTTTGCATTCAATCCCGGTGGCAGGTTATTGGAATACCACCTGAAATCTTTTCCCTTTTCCCGGCTGCAGTTATAATAATAGATCCGCTCGCCCCATTTGATCTCATTCACCGGCACTCGGTAGATCGCCGTATCGGCCATATTCTTCGAAAACCTGCAGTCTATCAGAAAGAACTGTGCTTCCCGGTGATACCGGCCAAGCTTAAATCCTTTATATCCGTCAAACACACAATTCTTCAAGACTGTTTTCTGATCGGGATCTCCAGAACCATCGTGCCAGATACTGGCAGGACCCGTGTTTGCATAAAAAGTGCAGTTCTCCGCCCAGGCCCATCCTCTTGGACAATAAAAATCAACGCCGCCCTCCATCATACAATCTTTGAAATAGAACATCCCATCTGCCGTATTCCATGGGCTTACCGTATCGCCCGCAAATGCTCTGAACCGGCAATTGACCGCTTTCAACCTGGTTGTACGCATCGTCCGTAACGCCATCTGGTGCCCGCCGTTGCTGATGGTCTTCTTCCCGGTTACTGTATCCGCTTTGCAATTCACAACCCGGCTCTCCTTCACATTAAAACCATAATCATTGGCGATGGTCAGGTTCTTCAGCGTGATGTCATTGCTGTTCGTATTCACGGTAGCCACGCCCCAGTCATCGGGATGATCGCATCTCCATTCGTCCCTGGCGATGTCATATGTGATAATGGTTTTGTCCCGGTCTTCTCCCTCCAGAATCACGTTGTGCTTTATGATAAAGAGCTTTTCTTTATAAATCCCATTCCGTATAAAGATCGTCCTTGCTAGGTCAGAGGAATCGGTCAAACTGTTCAGCGCTTCCTGTACGGTCTTAAAATCCCCATGACCTCCTGCATCCACTTCGATCTTTTGCTGCGACTGTGCAACGGTAAAAAAGATAAACGTTGCAATCAATGGAAAATATGACCGCTTACCTGTCACTTTTTACTTTTTGCTTTGCCCCAGCAGCCATTTAACCAGGTCTTCTGCAGCTTTGTAATTCTCGTATTCAGCAGGCAGCTTCCTGCCGTCAACATATTCGTTATAGAGCCAGGGGTCACCAACAGCCAGTACTTTACCTTTACCAAATTTGGCTGCGGCAATTATTATATCGTCGTTTTTAATTACCATAGCCCTGGCCTGATTCTTTACCTCCAACACACTCAGTTCTTTCAAAAACATCTTTTTTGTAGTTCTGAATATTTCATAGCTGGTATCCGGAGCCGGCATTACCACCCCTTGTTCATACACATCACTCTTCACCATGTTGATACTTTTGTCGGTAAACTTTATTCCGAAAGCAGCAGCCAGTGTGTTAAAGTGCTTCAGGTCGCAGTTATTACTGTCATTCGCCATCAGTAACAGTATACCGCCTGCTCTTACCCAGTCGGTAATGGCTTTCACCTCTTTTGATGAAACAAAGTTTGGTTTGGGGTTATCCCGTACATGGTCGGGATCAACAATAATATATACCGAAGCGCTTTTCAGGTTAGCAGCAGTAGGGGCCACATCCAGTGATGCCAGTTTAGCACCGTGGTTTTCAAAAATATTACCAAATGTATAAAAACCGGGGTGGCTTCTTTCTTCCCATACATAATGCCAGTACACTTCTTTACCGGTGGCATCTTTTCTTTTTTCGCTGTTGAACCAGCGGTCGAGTAGAACAGTTTTGCCTTTACCTGTTCCCAGGGTTGACAGTTTTTCCATTTCATAGCTGGCCAGTAAAAAGGCACCGATGCCTTTCGGGTCGTTCACGATCACCGGTTCACTCATGTAGTATTCAAAGCTTCCGTCCCGGTAAGGATTACCTCCAAGACCGGAAACCTTTACGGTACCATGTAAATTGGTCTGCCCATTCTCCACTTTGATAAACTGTTTTACAATGCCATCATATCCTTTTTTTGCAATAGCAATTTTCGCAGCGGGCAGATATCCCTTGCGTACTCCTTTTGCAACGGCATACACAAACTGGGAGGAGGCTGATGCTTCAAAATAATTTCGTTCCTTACCGGGGCCGTTATAGTTGATCACATCATACCAAAGACCGGTGGTTTTGTCCTGTTGCTTCTCTATCGCATTCACTAAGCGGTTGAGGATATCTATCAGCGCTTTTCTTTTCGGGTGGTTGGCGGGAAAGTAATCCAATGCATCCACCAGCGCATCACTATACCAGCCCATGGCCCTTGCCCAGAAAAACGGTGAGGTCCCGGTGGCTTTATTCGCCCATTTCTGTTCCTTACTTTCATCCCAGGCATGATAGAGCAGCCCTGTCTTCGGGTCTCTTGCATGTTTTTCCATCCAGATGAATTGGTTGGCCACATCATCGAATGCACTATCCTCATGGAACAACATCGCATACTCTGCATAAAAAGGCGTACCCATATACAAACCATCCAGCCACATCTGGTTGGTATAAATTTTCTTGTGCCAGAAGCCGCCTTCTTTGGTGCGGGGATGTGTTCTCAACTGGCTGCGTAACAAATCAGCAGCTTTCTTATACTTTTCTTTTCCCGTAACACGATATAAAAGCAAGACCAGTTTGCCATTATTTACGTGATCAATATTGTATTCATCCAGTTCATAGCCTTTGATGCTGCCGTCATTTTGCACAAACCAATCCATCTTTTTCTGAATAGCATTGTAATATTTTACATCACCGGTATTCATCCACATGCCTTCAAATCCTTTCAGTACTACACCCATATCATAGCTCCACTTGGTCTGGCCGCCAACCGGGATAGAGTCCTTCCAGATGTTCATGACGGTTTGATACACCTGTTCTGATAAGGGTTGCTGCGCAATGGTGTACTGACAACTGAACAAGATGGCAATCGCTGTTAACTTTTTCATTTGATTGTAACTGTTTTTTCTGTTGCGCCTAATTCGTACACAATTTTTTGCTTCGCCTTTGATGCATCCGTGTTTTTAATGGTCACATCGCCTGTCCTGTCTCCGCCTACCCGGAAGAGCAGTTCACTGCCCTCTTTATAACTGATATTATCAAAAACCAGTTTATCGCTCTGGATCACATCCACCACGGGGTTGGTTTCTTCACTGATCATTTTGATATTTTTAAAAGTGATACCGGTCGCTTCCTGCACATCTATTCCCCTATTAGCCTGCAGCACCATATTCTCCAGTACAATATCTTTTACATGCATTTCCGGTATCCCGCGGACGAAGATGCCCTTTTCAGCGCCGTTGCAATACACATTGCTGATATGGAAATTGCGGAATTGCGGCGTTGTTTCATCCACCGGTTTGAACTCCACTTTCGGCAGCTCTCTTTTTTCGCCGGCTAGCACTACCGGGTCCTTTGCCATATAGTACATATCAAACAGGATGGCTTCGGCAGGAATATCTTTCATGTAAATGTCTTTGATAAAAATATTCTCTACGATGCCTCCACGGCCTCTCGTTGTTTTGAAACGAAGCCCGATATCGGTACCAATAAACGTGCAATTGCTGACATACATATTCCGGGCGCCACCGCTCATTTCACTACCGATCACAAAACCACCATGAGCGGCATACACAGTACAACCACGGATGATCACATTCTCTGTTGGCATTCCTCTTTTTCTGCCTTCTGCATCACGGCCGCTTTTCATACACAGTGCATCATCCCCTACGTCAAACACTGAATTCTCGATCAGTACATTCCTACAGCTTTCCACATCTATACCATCGCCGTTCTGGGCATACCACGGATTCTTAACAAAAATGTTCCTGACCGTAAGGTGCTCACTCATCAGCGGGTGCAGGCACCAGGCAGGGGAATTCTGAAAGGTCACACCTTCGAGTAAAATATATTTACAGTTAGTAAGTAGCAGCAGGTTAGGACGAAGAAAATCCTTGATGCTTTCGTAAAAGGCAGCATCTTTTTCAGGTGAGATCGAGCCCGGGTTGGCCGGCATCTTCGATCCTTTCAAAAATCCTTCAGAAGGATACCAGGTTTTTTGGTCTTCACTTAATATCCCCCCCGATCTTACCAGTTTTTTCCACTGGCTTTCGGTGAGTTTATCCTTTTTTACAGCTCGCCAGCCATCACCATTACCATCTATGATGCCTTTGCCCGTAATAGCTATATTAGTGGCTCCTGTTGCCGAGATAGGCGACTGGTTTCGCATCTGCGGCAACCCTTCCCAATTGGCTGCTACCAGGGGATATTCTTTTTTATTGTCTGTAAACAGTAAAGTAGCGCCGTAAGCAAGGTGCAGATTAACGTTACTTTTTAATACGATGGGACCAGTCAACCACAAACCAGAAGGTACCAGTACAACACCACCACCTTTTTTATTGCAGGCATCAATAGCATTATTGATACTTTTTGTGTTCAACGTATTGCCATCAGGAATCGCTCCGAACCTGATAACGCTGACTGTGTCTTTTTTAAATTTGGGAAGAGTAACAACAGGAAGTTTCGTATTAAACTGTGCTGACCCTTTTACAAAAAAAAATGCAATGACTGCTATGCAGAAAATTCGTTTCATGAATGACAAGTAAATCGTTGATTAAATCGCCCTTTCACCACACAATTTTACCCAAAACTCAATCATTCTCAACCGCTTCTGAAGGTTTTATTTACGCAAACGTTGCCGGTAACGATATCAGCCAAGTCAGCCATGACCGCTCCTGAAGTGCCATAAGCCATCCACTTATGAACTTGCTTTAACCGCCTGCCTAGCCAATAATTTCCATTGCTTGTTCTCTTTCTGAAACACGAGTAAAACGAGCAGGTGTACTTCACCCGGTTTGCCATTATCGTTGGTCGTGGCATTGAGCCGGTGCCTGACAATTGCCGTTTTACCGCTGATGCTGATGGTCTGGTCTTTTAATTCAATGGTAACAAAATCCGATTTGCCGCTGACGATCTTCTCTACGAATTCCGCCTTGCCTTCCACATGCCCGCCTGAATGACCATAACTAAGCTTTTCCGAAGCGATACTTTCCAGTTCTGCTTTATCCCCATCCACCATAGCCTTACGAAGTTTTTCAACAGTGGCAGCCACGGCAGCCTCTGCCTTGTCCTGCGCCTGAAGTCCGATCGTTACAGTAAGTAAAACCAGAACGGAAGTAATTAGTCTTTTTATCATGTCTGTTGTTTTTTAAAATCTGTTAGCCATCGGCACCAGGTCGGTTAATTCTGCTATTTTAACGGGTCTTTTTTCTTTGATGCTTTTTCGTGCTGCAATACCGATCAGGATAGACATAGCGCCTTCCCTTGTGCCGGCCATTACATGATGCGGGTTGTCATTCGTATCTACAAACATTCTTCTTTGCATCCTGACATCACCTCCTCCATGTCCGCCTCTTATCTTCGGCGTAGTATATACCTCATAATTCTTTGCAAAGTTATCCATCGCAATGATCTCCCTGACCTCACCGGCTATCGCATCATCGGCGTTCGACATTTCAATGGCATGACGTTTAGCCTGGTCCTCCGGTGTTTTTTGCAGGTAAGGTATATCTTCCCACGTTTCGATCCGGCCATTCATGCCATTAAAAGCGATCTGCCAGCCCTCGTATGGGGAATACGTGGTGAGAGAGTAGTTAGCCGTGACGCCGTTGGCATAAATGATCTGTGCGGACATCTTATCCCAGATATCAATTTCATTGCTCCATACACAACCATCCCGTATATAACCGTCGTGCTGTTCATTTTTCACATACAGGTTCACGAGGTTATCATTGGCCGTAATATCCCAGAAGAATTTACATTTTTCCTTGTGTTCACATCCACGGCATTTTGCTCCCCGGAATGCATTGTTCTTTCCATAGTGTTCTAATGAACCATAAGCGGATACTTCCACCGGTTCTGAATTGAGCCACCAGTTGAGCAGGTCAAAATGGTGGGTGGCTTTATGTACCCATAACGAGCCCCCTTTGGCCACACGGCCATGCCAGCGGCGGAAATAATCGGACCCATGATGAACATTCAGGTACCAGTTGAAATCAACCGAGGTGATCTTACCCACCCTGTTGCTGGCCAGTAATTCTTTCAACTGCATGGCATGCACACTATGGCGATAGTTAAAGGCCACAACCACTTTTTTACCTGATCGTTTTTCTGCATCCAGTATCCGTTTGCATTTTACCTCATCGGTGGTCATCGGTTTTTCAGTGATCACATTTACGCCCATATCCAGTGCCTTTACAATAAACTCATCATGCGTGGCATCAACTGTAGTAACGATCACATAATCGGGTTTTGCTTCCTTCAGCATCTGTTCAAAATTGCTGAAGGTGGGACAGCTCACATTCATCATCTTCTTTACGTACTCCAGCCTGCCCGGGTTAATGTCTGAAAGACCGACAAACTCAGTTACTTCCCCAAAGGTCCGGACGATCTCCCGGCCCCATAAACTGGAGCCACGGGCGCCTGTGCCGACAAGGGCCAAACGTATTTTTTTTCCGAGAGGGATAGCAAAAGACTCAAAAGGATGAAGCATCAGCGAGGCGCCGGCTGCAGCCGTGTACTTCATGAATGTGCGGCGTTCCATGGCAATGATCGTTTTTAATTTATGTAGAAAATATTATTGAATAGCCTCCACCCTGAACCAATCTACATCGGCAAAACCCGAATCATTGGTCTTGACAGTTCTTGTGCAAAACAAACCTACTTTAGCTCCCACCCATCTGCCCGGCTTTGCCACCAGTTTTTCTCCAAAGACCTTATAGGTTTTTCCATCCTCACTATAGCTGAACTCGCAAACAGCCCCTTTGGTCACTTTTACACGGAAATAAATATCCGTACTACCGATCTTTTCACCATCCTGTACTGTTTCTTTTTTGCCTCTATCTGCTTCTCTGCAAATACTATAAGAAATATAATTCCCATCCTGTCTTTTCACCAGCGACAGGTATGCATAATCAGCGCCCAATATGATCAGTCCTGCTTTTTCTCCATCCAGCCGTGGTTTGAACGACAGTTTTGTTGTTAACTCGAATTCGTCGGCCGGGAATTTCTGCATCAGCAGACCCGGTACATCCCAGTAGTTTTTTATACTATCAGGCAGGTGATAAGAAAATATCCTGAGCTTCCCGTTTGAAGGAAAGGCCCAATAGGGCTGCGGATTAGCCTGCCACTGCCATTGTAACCCGATACTGTTCGCATTGAACTCATCGGAATCAGCCGGAGTGGCGAGAGGGTATATACTCCCGACATTTGGCTTTTTGTAAACAAGGACCGGACTCCCTTTTCCATCTCCGTCTTTATCTTCTCCTATTACCGGCCAGTCATTGATCCATTTCATCGGCTGTAAGTGTACCACTCTTCCGTACGCATCCTTATCCTGGAAATGCAGGAACCAATGCTCGCCGGTCTTAGTATCCACCCATGCTCCCTGATGAGGGCCGTTTACAGAAGTAGTTCCCTGGTCCATCACTACTTTTCGTTCATAAGGGCCATAAATATTTTTGCTGCGTAATACCAATTGCCAGCCGGTACTGACTCCGCCGGCGGGAGCAAAAATGTAATAGTACCCGTTGCGTTTATAGAATTTGGGGCCTTCAATAGTCGGGTC
>JAEUVK010000086.1 GCA_016787135.1 Chitinophagaceae bacterium
CAAAAGCGCTTTTGATATGGCGCTGCATGATATAGCGGCGCAACATGCCGGCGTACCGTTGTATGAATTCTTAGGCGGAAAGAACGACAAGACCATCATTACCGATTATACCGTCAGCATCGGCGACCCGCAAAAGATGGCGGCCGATGCGCTGAAGATAAAAGAAGAAGGCTACCCGGCCATCAAAATAAAACTTGGCAACAACGGTGAAACGGATGTGATAAGAATAAAAGCCATCCGCGAAGCCGTAGGCAATGAGATCCCGTTGCGTATTGATGCTAACCAGGGATGGAGCGTGGAAGAAGCGGTACAGACCCTGCAATCACTGGAGCCCTACGGCATCCAGCATTGCGAAGAGCCGATACCCCGCTGGGCCTTTATGCACCTGCCGCAGGTGCGCAAGGCCAGCCCCATACCCATCATGGCCGATGAAAGCTGTGGTGATGAGCATGATGCCGAACGGCTGATCTATATCGGCGCCTGCGATTACCTGAATATCAAACTCGGCAAATCAGGCGGGCTGTATAAAGCGATGAAGATGGTAAAGCTGGCCGAAGAAAGCAATATTCATTTACAGGTAGGCGCTTTTATGGAATCAAGACTGGCCATGACCGCTTTTGCGCATTTTGCTCTCTGCAGCCCCATAATAGAGCATTATGATTTTGATACGGCGCTGATGTTTACCGAAGACCCGGTGACCGGTGGCATTATATATGAAAAGAACGGCGTGGTGAAAGTGCCGGAAGTAGCAGGATTGGGAGCGACGGTGGAAGAGAACTGGCTGGAAAAGATGGAGGGAATAAAAATATAAATTGCTAAAACAGCAATGACTTAGTATAATGAAATTTTACTTAGGGGTTACTGACAATAATTGGTATAATTTTTTATCCCGCCAAAATCGGGAAGACGTAAATTTTTGGCAACCTGGCGGCAATACAAATTTTAAACTACTTCCTCCCGGTGCTCCATTTCTCTTTAAGTTAAAATCCCCTACAAATGCAATCGCGGGAATTGGTTTCTTTTCAAGTCATACCTTTTTGCCCATTTCTATTGCATGGGATGTTTTTGAAAAAGGAAATGGATGTAACTCATTACAAGAGTTACAAAAAATGATTATGCCGCTCAGGCGAGATTTGTTGGATAAAAATCCACAAATAGGCTGCATTGTTTTAACCAATCCCATTTTCTTTAAAAAGGAAGATTGGATTCCCACTCCTGATGATTGGAGTAAAAATATTGTTCAAGGCAAGTCTTACTCAACAGACTCAGTAATTGGCAACGAACTTTGGATTAAAATAGAGCGTTTACTTCAAAAGTATTTGTATCAAGTTGTAAATGAAGAAAAGAATCAGTTAATATTGGAGGATACTGATTCACCAGTATACGGTAAATCAGTTTTAACTAAGGTTCGGTTGGGCCAAAGTGCTTTTCGAATTTTGGTCACTGATGCTTACAATAGAAAATGTGCAATTTCTGGTGAAAAAACTTTGCCAGTTTTAGAAGCAGCACACATTAAACCTTATGCAGAATCAGGAGCAAACTTTATTTCAAATGCATTATTGCTGCGTTCTGATTTACACAAACTGTTTGATAGAGGTTACCTAACTGTCACTACCGATCTAAAAGTGGAAATAAGTAAACGTATCAAAGAAGAGTTTGAAAATGGCAAGGAATACTACAAGTTTCATGGTGGGAACTTATTTAACTTACCAAACCGAATACAAGATAAACCGGAGACTAGATTTATAGAGTGGCACAATGAAAACATATATAAAGGCTAAAATGGCATCCCACAAAAGTTAAATCTCCCTCAAACCAGCTCCCCTTGTAAGCTCCCCCATAAGTTGGCCACTTTGAATTAGAGAATAATCTCTAACTTAAATGGATCAATTATGAAAAAGAAAAGATTTACGGAGTCGCAGATCGTCTCCATTCTTCATCAGCAGGAAGCTGGTAAATCAGTAAAAGACATTAGCCGGGAACATGGCATCAGTGATGCCACGTTTTACAATTGGAAAGCAAAGTATGGGGGCATGCAGGTCAGTGATGTAAAGCGGATGAAAGATCTGGAAGAAGAGAATGCCCGTTTAAAACGCATTGTTGCCAATCAGACTTTAGAAATTGATGCGATCAAAACAGTATTAGAAAAAAAGTACGGCGGCCTGACGACAAACGGGAAGTAGCAGTGATGCTGGTACAGGAAAAGCTGAGTGTTCGTCGGGCCTGCAGGCTGGTAGGGTTACCCCGTTCGGTTCTGATGTATCAACGAAAAATTAAAGATGACAGTTCTTTGATTGAAGCATTGCTTGATCTGGTTGGGAAACATCCCACTATTGGCTTTTGGAAGTGCTATTACCGGATGAAACGAAAAGGATATGGCTGTAATCATAAGCGTCTCTACCGGGTGTACACGCTGCTAAAACTGAATGTGAGAAGAAAAGCAAAGCGCAGGTTGCCACAACGTATCAAACAACCATTACTGGTTCCCCCAACTATCAACCAGGGTTGGAGTATGGATTTTATGTGTGACAGCCTGGTGGATGGCAGAAGGTTCAGGTTATTAAACATCATTGATGATTACAATCGTGAATCACTGGCAATAGAAATCGACACTTCTTTACCGGCATTGAGAGTGATCCGTACACTGGAACAACTGGTAGAACGAAAAGGGAAGCCTCAAACAATCCGTGTAGACAATGGCCCTGAGTTTATCAGTGACAGACTGCAACACTGGTGCGATGATAAACAAATACGTTTGCAATTTATACAGCCTGGTAAACCTATGCAGAATGGCTTTGTTGAACGAAACAATGGTTCATTGAGAAAAGAATTACTGGATGCTTACTTATTTTACAGCCTTAGAGAAGTAAGAGAAATGGCTGAACAATGGCAGTATGATTACAACTATGAACGACCTCATGAATCGCTGGGTAATGTACCGCCAGTTGAATTTATTTAATCCGATCCCTTTTGATTACTAAAAACTGAAAACTCTAATTTTGAATGGCCCGAAAAATGGGGGAGCTTACACCCTTGCAACGCTTCTTATGCCCGTAGCGTATCAGGCTGGCCCTTTAAACAAACCATCTTCGGACTTTTAAACAAAGCCCCCCGGGTTCCTGCTCTCTACTTTTGTTTCATTGTAAACAATCAAACATTTAAAAATGGAACCAATCAATTACCAGGGAGCGTTACAGAAACCGGCCCGTTCCGGGTTTAATGCCCGGTCAACAGCCAGCGAAGTCATCAAAGGAATAAACATTAGCGGGAAGATAGCCATCGTAACCGGCGGCAATACAGGTATTGGTTTGGAAACCACCAAAACCCTTGCCGCAGCAGGGGCCACCATCATCGTTCCTGCAAGGGACGTAAAAAAAGCGGAGAAAAACCTGCAGGGCATCCCGAACGTAGAACTGGCCTCCATGGACATGATGGATCCCGGTTCTATTGACGCCTTTGCGGCAACATTCATTGCATCAGATAGACCTCTTCACCTGCTTATCCATAATGCGGGTATCATGTGGGTGCCGCTGCGCAGGGACAGCCGGGGTATCGAGTCGCAATTAGCCACTAATTACATAGCACAATTCCAGTTGACGGCAAGACTATGGCCTGCCCTGAAAAAAGCCCATGGCGCAAGAGTGGTGAATGTGTCATCACACGGGCATCATTTTGCGCCTTTCGATTTTGATGATCCCAATTTTCTGTACCGGGAATACGACACCCTGCAAGGTTATGGCCAGTCAAAAACCGCCAGCAACCTGTTTGCTCTTGAGCTGGACAACCGTGCCAGGGCATTCGGTGTACGGGCTTATTCATTACATCCCGGTTCTATCGGCGGAACGGAATTAGCGAGAGAAGCGTCTCCGGAACTGTTTCAAAAAATGGGATTCTTTGATGAAAAAGGGATTCTTCGTCCTGAAGTGGCTGCCTCACTCAAAACGATACCGCAGGGGGCGGCCACTACTATATGGTGTTCGACCAGCCCGCTGCTCAACGATATCGGGGGTGTTTATTGCGAAGACGCGGATATTGCAGCATTAGCCGTTTACCAGGGGGCATCCGCCGGGGTTCATCCTTACTCTCTGGATAAGACAAACGCAAAAAAGTTGTGGGAATTGACAGAGAAAATGACAGGCATCACATTCAACATCAACTGACATTCTATTTTTGCACGGGTGGATTCCATTCTGAAAACGGCCAAAAGACGACTTCATGGAGTATAAGGCAAAGTATATAACAGGCGATATCAAACTTTCCTGTTACGAGGATAAGTTTTTCAAATCAGACATCCTGTTCGATCAGCATATTCTCGTGTGGTTCATTTCAGGTGAAACCAGGATCGTACAGGCCGATGCCACTTATCTTTTTAAAAAAGGGGACATCTTCCTGATCCCCCGGAATCAACTGGCGACGATCCTTAATTACCCAACGGATAGCCAACCGCACAAAACGGTGGTCATGCACCTGACCACGGAAAGGTTAAGAGCATACTATGCGAAAATGAACGTAAAGCCTGAAGTAGTAGTATCACCCCGGATTCTTTGCTACAACAATCATCCTTTACTGGAAAGTTGTTTATCCTCCCTCGTCCCTTACTTTGACATGAAAGACCTCCCGGAAGATATAGCTGCATTAAAAATTACAGAAGCCATCACTATTCTCAGGACCATTGATAAGAAGATTGATAATGTGCTGGCCAACTTTGAAGAACCCGGAAAGATTGACCTGGCCAGCTATATGGAAAAGAATTTTATGTTCAACCTGCCATTGGAAAGGTTTGGCTACCTGACGGGCCGGAGCCTGACAACTTTTAAACGGGATTTTAAAAGAATATTCAACGCCACACCACAAAGATGGCTTACGCTGAAACGACTGGAACTGGCCCACTACCAGTTTGTGGAAAAGAACAAAAAACCGATAGATGTTTGCTACGAATCAGGTTTTGAGAACCTGTCTCATTTTTCCTACGCCTTTAAGAAACATTTCGGATATACCCCTACAGAACTGCTGGCGCAAAAGGAAAATAAATAGCCCGCTTTTTTCTGACCATGTCTCCCGGCCAGGCCATGTGTGTAAGCCGGGGTTTTCGTGCAATATTCCCCGCTGTGCGTTATTGGAAGTTTTTCACGGATCAGCAGCGATACATTTATACGCTTATACTCATTTATTCTTTTCACACCCGCCGGTATTGATCCTCTGCTGTCAGTAAAAATGCCGGGCAGGTTTTCCTGCCGGGACTGGTTTTTTTATCCATTTTTTTAAAACTTAAAATTGTTTGCGTATGAAAAGACGTTTCCTTCTTTTCCTGGGAGTGCTATGCTCCTTCGGATTTTATGCCTGTACAAAAAGCATGGTGAACGAACCGGAACCTGCTGACCCGGCCGATGCGGTTGGCCTCGATGGTTCCGGCGGCGGCCAGGGCTGTGGCTGCAGCCAGCCGGAATGGTCCACCATTTTTGATCCCACCTGCCTCGTATCTCCCGCTGCACACGGGCGGTTAGATACTTTAGGAAGGGGCTATAGCTTTACAGAAGGCCCGGCAGTGGACAAACACGGCAATATCTTCTTTACTGACCAGCCGAATGACAAGATCTATAAGTGGTCAGCCAATTCGGCGCAGATCACCACCTTCCTCACCGGTACCGGCCGCTCGAACGGAATGATGTTCGATAAGAACGGTTACCTGATCGCCTGTGCCGATATGCACGGAGAGGTCTGGAAGATAGCACCGAACGGCAGCCACACTGTGCTGGTCAATAATTACAATGGCAAACTGCTGAACGGGCCCAATGATGTATGGATCAACCCGCGGAACGGTGGCATGTATATCACGGACCCGATATTCCCGAGAGGCTACTGGGCTGCCGGCGATCCCCGCCAGCAAGGCTGGCCGCCTACTCATTCAGAGCAAGCCCCCACCGGTAAAGGAGGACATGTGTATTACCTGGCTCCCGGCAGTAATACATTGGTGAGAGTAACGACGCAGCCGGGGTGGGATGCCGATGGATGGCCCAATGGCGTGGTAGGAACTCCCGACGGAAAAAAACTGTACGTGAACAAATGGGCCCCGGATATCAATACGGCAGGAACATGGGTGTTCGATATCAAACACGATGGCACACTTACCAATATGCGTAAGTTCGTGGACATGGGCGGCGATGGCATGTCAATGGATGAGCGGGGAAACGTGTATATCAGCAACCAGTACGGCGTGACCGCCTTTAACCCGCAGGGGCAAAAGGTCTTTAATGTTCCTACCAACGGGGCCACCAATAATGTTTTCGGCGGCCCGAATAATAAGACCCTGTTCATTACAGGACCGGTGGACAAGTTCACGGCGCTAAAGATGAATGTGGAAGGCGTAGAAAAATTCAACGGGAACGGGGGAGGATGGAACGGCGGTGGGCATGGTCATGGCCCTCATTGATACACCCTGAAGGGAAACAGGCATGCCCGGATAGTTTTCTGAAAGATATGGTGCATATCTTCATACTCAATAACAAGGAGGCAGATCATTTGCCTCCTTTCTTTTTTTCATTCACGGCCGGTACATTATCCTTCCACCGCCACAGGTACATGCATGCATAGGTGCGGTAAGGGCTCCACTGTTGGGCTATCTGTATGATCTTCTGCTGCATGATTTTTTTCTTGCGGTGTTTCAGGTCGTATAAACCGATCACTGCCTGTTGCAGACCGAGATCATCCGGGGCAAATACATCTTCGCGGCAAAGGGCAAACATCAATAACATTTCAGTAGTCCAGCGGCCCACGCCTTTTATCTGCGTCAGGTAAGCGATCACTTCTTCATTATCCATCTTCGACAGCTTTTTATGGTCCATGCCCTGCTCCATTTCAAACCTGGCTACATTCTGTACGTAATTCACTTTGGCATT
>JAEUVK010000174.1 GCA_016787135.1 Chitinophagaceae bacterium
CGCCAATATCTGGTATGCGGCGGGTATATTCATGTTATTGCTGGTTTTTCCTTTTTCTGCTAATATTAAAGGAACTGAATCCATCATCAAACTGGGCCCATTCAATTTTCAACCGGCAGAGTTCTGCAAGATCAGCGTAGCACTTGCATTGGCTAAATATCTTTCCCGACCGGAGACTGATTTCAGCCAGACCCGTTCGCAGTTGATCGCCGCAGGTATTTCATTGTTTCCTGCCGCAATAACCATCATGCAAAAAGAAACCGGCCTTGCGCTTGTTTTCTTTTCTTTCTTTCTGGTCATGTACCGGGAAGGGTTACCATCCGGCATTCTCATTATCGGGTTTGCTACCGGCACATTGGTGGTAGCCACATTATTGCTGGAAAAAAACACATTGGCGATCATACTCACCGGGTTAGCGATAATTGTCGCCTATTTCATGCGGAAGCAGATCAAAAGAAACAAAGCAGTTCTCTTCAGGATAATACTTATATGGTTCCTCTGCGTAGGCATTCAGCGATTCGGCGTGCCTGTTATTTTTAAAAACGTTTTGGCCAAACACCAGGTCGAAAGGATCTACAGTACCATAGGAAGAGATGTACCCGAAGAATACATGAAGGGAGAAGTACCGGGCGAAACTAGAAAAGCGGTGAACACTGCTGACTACAACGTTAAGCAATCGAAAATTGCTATCGGGAGCGGTGGCGCATTCGGTAAAGGGTTGTTGAAAGGAACACAGACCCGCTACGGATTTGTGCCCGAACAGCGAACCGATTTTATTTTCGATACCATTGGTGAGGGCTTTGGTTTCCTGGGCAGTTTTATACTGCTGAGTATTTACTTATTACTTTTATTCCGTATTGTCACAGTAGCCGAACGGCAACGAAGTGTATTCAGCCGCTGTTATGGATATGGCGTCGCAGCCGTATTCTTTTTCCATATGGCCATTAACGTGGCTATGACGGTAGGCTTGGCCCCTGTGATCGGTATCCCTTTACCCTTTATCAGCTATGGCGGCACATCGCTACTTACTTTCACGATCTTGCTTTTTATTCTGATACGCCTTGATGCCGACCGGCAGATGGTTTTGCGTTGATGAACAGAATTATTGAAGCTGATATCGCTAATTAACAGAAATTAGCGTGATGAAAATAATCCCGCTTTCTGAAGGCACATTCACCATAGACAAATCAAAACTCTTTATCCCGTTTGACCAGAAAAATGAGGACCTGCAATCAAGGCCCGTGGGCAGCCTGCTGGTCGAGATTCAGCCTTTTGTTATCGTCACTTCAAAAGATATACTGCTGCTCGATATGGGCCTCGGGTTTTCTCATAATGGCAAAATGCAGATACATCAGAATCTTATTAATGCCGGTATTGAACCTTCGCAAGTCACAAAAGTTTTATTGACACATTTACACAAAGATCATGCAGGTGGCGTATCGGAAGAAAGTGATCATAAAAAACTAAGTTTCCCAAACGCCCTTTACTATTTGCAGGAAAGAGAACTGAATTTTGCCTTTGAAACTGGTATGCCTTCTTTTATTCCGGGAGAGCTGGAAGTATTGAAGAATTCGGGACAGGTAATATTGCTGAATGAAGATACAGGAACAATAGACGAGTATATATCGTATGAGCTCACAGGCGCTCATTCCCCTTTCCACCAGGTACTCTGGATAAAGGAAAAGGGTGAGACGATCTTCTTTGGTGGTGATGATGCACCGCAGCTTCAGCAAATGAAGCACCGTTTTATAGCCAAATATGATTTCGATGGTAAAAAAGCAATGGAGTTGCGCCGAAAATGGTGGGGACAAGGACAACAGGAAAAATGGACCTTCTTATTTTACCATGATGTAAAGAACCCTGTCTGGAAATTTTAATGATAGAACCCTCAATAAAACAATAAAGGCCTGCCCTGAAAAGAGCCGGCCGTTGCTAACCTATGAAAAACACCATTTCAAAGATATATAAAAACAATATCTAGAATACTCTGTTTACCCTGCGCTTCAATGGACGGTTGGGATTGTTGCGCATTCGTTGTTCCTGTCTCAGCCTCTGGATCTCTTTGACAAATATATCCTGATGAGCATAGACCTGGTTACCTCTTTTCTCTCCGACGATATCCCTGAATTGGGGTCTGTAACGAAGCCTTAGCTCGACAATCTTTTGCTGAAGTACTAACCTGTCACCCCTGTTTTCCCTAATGGTTTGTACCCACTCTCTGAAGTATTTCGAAAAAATAGGCGTAAACTTTTCAGCTTCATCTTTCGACAGATCCAATCGCTTCTGAATATATTCAGTCATTTTATCTCTAACCTTGTCACCCACCTCGTTCTCGTCACCTTCCTCCTGTGCAAAAAGCGGGACGCTGGTGACAAACAATAAATTCAATATGAATAATAATTTTTTCATTTTACCCCCCTTAATTCAAAAAAAGATCATCGCTACTCTCATCCGCTATACTGGCTTCGGTTGTTTCCAGGAACTGTTGCAACTCTTCCTCTGGTATATCCTTGATCAACTCTTTGATCTCTTCTGTTTCCTTCTTGATATCTGTCGTTGCCACAACCGGAGATTCTTCATCTATCAAATTTACAAACTGATCGATCTCCTCCTGGCTTACCTTCTTCATATCAATGATACCAGCAAATGGCTTTTCTGTAGTACTCGCCGAACCAGGTTTCTTAAAGATCAATAACCCTGAAACAGCCACAAAACTGATCACCACGGCCGCCGCTGCATAACGGAACCATCTCTGTTTTGTGATAGAAATAGAAACGACTTTACCTGCAGGTTTGACTATATTCTCATGTCCTGCTTTATCCAGACTATCAAAATATCCCTGCGGCACACTATACGGAATCTCTTTTTTTAATCTGCTTAGTAATGGTGAAAGCGTTTCCAGTTCTTCTGCCGCATTTTTATCGATATCTTTCATCACTCCGGCTTCTGTTGCCAATTTCTGAAAATACCCCTTTGGTACAGCATAAGGGTTTTCTTTTGAAATACTGCTCAGGAATGGAGACAAATGGTTCAATTCTTCTGTAGCATCTTTTGCTTCCAAAGCTTTGATGCGGCGAAGTACCTGTTCTGCCAACCCTTCAAAATACCCTTCAGGCAGTGTATAAACTGAGCCTTTTGTATTCCCGGTGAACACAGAGGTCAGATGCCGCAGTTCTTCGGTTGCATTAGTGGCTTCCAGAGCTTTGATGCGGCGCATCACCTGTTCAGCTAACTGTTCAAAATACCTGACCGGGACATGGTAGATATTTTGGACACCCGCATTAGCAAGCAGGCTTTGCAACTCCCTTAATTCCTGTAATATGTTGTCTCTCTGTGCCATTTTTACATTTATGAGACGCTATCGGAGTCTTAAAGTTTAATGGTTGGTGATATAATCTTCAATTTTTTTGACTGCATGGTGGTAACTAGCTTTAAGGGCTCCTTCGCTGGTTTCCAGCACCCGGCTCATCTCTTCATAAGGCATCTCTTCATAATACCTCAAACTGAACACAACCCTCTGTTTTTCAGGTAATTGTTGGATTGCCAATTGCAGCTTCCACTCTAGTTTATTGGCATCAAAATTCTGGTCAGCCTTGATCTTATTGCTCAAACCTGTTTCTACATCGCTAAGGCTAACCGCAGCTTTCTTTTTTTGTTGTTCGAGGAAGGTCAGGCACTCATTGGTTCCTATACGGTATAACCAGGTATAAAGCTGGCTGTCTTCCCTGAAATTCTCCAGGCCTTTCCATACCCGGATCAGCACATTCTGCAGTACATCGTTGGCATCCTCATGGTCCACTACCATGCGACGGATGTGCCAGTATAGTTTTTCCTGGTATTTTTTGATAATGGCCGTGTAGGCTCTTTCCTTAGTGGCCGGGTCACGAAACTGAACTAAAAGTTCATTATCTGAAACAGAGGTTAGCGACATGTGGTTGGTTTGGGATAGATTAGATTAGCCGGCATTCTGTTTGTTTAATCCTTAAAAATAAAAAAGCAGGTTCAATTTTGAAAAGAACCTGCCTGTTTATTTGAAATATTAACTTAACCGTTCTTCTTACGATTGATCACTTTTTCTGCTGCGGCTACAATATCCGGCACATCCAATCCATATTTCTTCAGCAATTCTTTTGGGGTTCCGCTTTCCCCGAAAGTATCTTTTGTACCAATATATTCAATGGGTACAGGAAAGTTCCTGGCAGCGCATTGTGCGATGGCATCGCCCATTCCGCCAATTATATTATGCTCCTCTGCTGTTACTGCACATTTTGTTTTGCGCAATGATGTGAGGATTGCTTCTTCATCCAGTGGTTTTATGGTATGAATATTCACTACTTCCACACTAATACCTTTTTCCTGTAAAATGACACCGGCCTGTATGGCATTCCATACAAGGTGGCCGCAGGCGAAAATGCTGACATCGGTCCCTTCAGAGAAGAACTGTGCTTTACCGATTTTAAAATCGGATTCTTTGGTGAAGATCGGCCATGCCGGACGCCCAAAACGGAGATAAACTGGTCCGACATGATCTGCAACAGCCATAGTAGCTGCTTTCGTTTGCGCATAATCACAGGGAACGATCACCGTCATTCCGGGGAGCATTTTCATCAGCCCGATATCTTCCAGTATCTGGTGTGTAGCCCCATCTTCACCCAATGTTACCCCCGCATGAGAGGCACAGATCTTTACATTCTTATTGCTGTAGGCAATGCTTTGTCTTATCTGGTCATATACCCGGCCGGTTGAAAAGTTGGCAAACGTAGTTGTGTAAGGGATCTTTCCTCCGATGGTCAACCCGGCGGCAATACCCATCATATTGGCTTCTGCAATACCACACTGAATGAAACGTTCAGGAAATTCTTTAATGAACTGCTGCAGCTTCATAGAACCAGCAAGGTCTGCTGTCAATGCAATGATATTGGAATTTTTGCGTGCTGCTTCTGCGATTCCGTCGCCAAAACCGCTGCGTGTGTCTTTTGTACCGGTTGATTGAATTTCTTTGAGCATTAGTAGAATTTAGCGGGGCAAAAGTAAGGAACTAAGGGTAAGAAAGGGCAATTGACACTAAGCAATTAGCGATCACCCTTACGGCACAGGCTATTAGTTGCTTATGCCGGTTATTAGTTCAATTCTACGGGTTTCCCGGAGAAAATAGTGTCATCCGCCTTCAGTCGCTGCTCCCACTCCCAGGCAGTCCGCATCATTTCATCAAGAGTGTATTTGGGGTCCCAGCCAAGTTTACTTTTAGCCAGGTCATTATTGGCATAAATGGCTATCACATCGCCCGGACGGCGGGGGCCAATTTCATAATTGAGTTTAACTCCGCTTATTTTCTCAAACGATTTTATGGCTTCCAATACTGATACGCCATTCCCTGTTCCCAGATTGAAAACTTCACAGCGGGCTGTATTCTTCTTTTTTTGCAAATACTGGATCGCCAATGTATGTGCATTGGCAATATCAGATACATGAATAAAGTCCCTGATGCAGGAGCCATCACGGGTATCATAATCATTGCCATAGACCGTCATCTTATTTAACTTGCCAATAGCTGTTTGTGTGATAGCGGGAACCAGGTTCTGCGGCCTGCCGACCGGCATTTCACCGATCAAAATAGATGGATGGGCGCCAACCGGGTTGAAATACCGAAGAAGGATACATTGTGTACCTGCGCTTTTGGCAAACTCATTGATGATCTGTTCACCCATTTGTTTAGTATAGCCGTAAGGAGACTCGGCAGGTTTCGGCGGGGTCTTTTCCGTTACGATCATCTCATCAGGATTGCCATATACTGTACAGGAAGAGGAAAAAACAAAATAGGGTACATTGAACTCCTGCACACATTTGAGAAGATTGATGAGGGAATTAAGATTATTCTCAAAATACATTAGTGGCTTTTCCACTGATTCACCCACTGCTTTATAGGCAGCAAAATGTATGATGCCCTCTATATCTTCGTTTTCCTGGAAAACAGCAAACGTATCATCAAAATTGCAGAGATCGACCTTATAGTTCTTGATCTTCTTTCCGGTTATTTTCTCTACACCTTCCAATATCCTTGGATTAGATCTCGAATTGTTATCAATAGAAATAACATCAAAGCCATTCCCGATAAGATCAACGATGGTATGAGAGCCGATATATCCGCAACCGCCTGCCACTAAGATTTTTGCCATAAAAAATAATTCGTGGCAAAAGTCTGTATTTTTTTCCAAAAAGAGATTGGAAAGAAAGGTATCAATAGAACAGATGTACCAGGTAGTACACCCCTGCAGCAAGAAGTCCGCTTACCGGTATGGTCAATATCCATGCCCATATCAGGTTTACTGTAACACCCCAGCGAACAGCAGAAAGACGTTTGGTGGCGCCAACTCCCATGATTGAACCGGTGATAGTATGTGTGGTACTGACAGGTATCTTCAGTGACTCAGTAACGAATAGAGTAATGGCGCCAGCCGTTTCTGCAGCCACCCCTTCAAACGGTGTTACCTTTGTAATCCTTGTACCCATTGTTTTCACGATCTTCCAGCCGCCGCTCATAGTACCCAATGCGATAGCAGAATAACAAGCAAGCGGCACCCACCAGACCATATGATTCAGGGTATATTTATCGGGGTCGGAGGCGATCAATGCTGCCATGATGATCCCCATCACTTTTTGTGCATCGTTACCGCCGTGACCGATACTGAATATGGCGGAAGAAACCAATTGCAGCCTTTTGAACCAGGAATTGGCCTTGTGTGCATTGAGATTACTAAGGTAAAGTGAAAAAACAGCCATAATGACAACAATAAGGCTAATCAGTATCCATTTGAAATTCTGTGAGTGAAAGACCACTTTCAGAAAATAAGACTCATAATGTGATTTCAGTTTTGAAGGATCAGTTTGCAAACTAACGGCAAGAAAGATGATTATCCCGATTATCAGCAAAGAGGAAAAAAGTTTTGGGCCGTAGCTTTTGCGAAATGAATAAATGAACCATAATGATATCACAAAGGCCACTATCATGCCTACCAGTGGTGCCAGGATGATAAAAGCAGCTGTTTTGATCACCGGTTCAGAGTTCACGGCACCAAATCCTCCGGCATGAGCAATAGCCGCTCCTGCAAATCCGCCAATCAATGTATGTGACGATGATGAGGGGATGCCACGCCACCAGGTGAAAAGGTTCCAGGCTATAGCAGCGATCAATCCGGCAAAGATCACTTCAAGGGTAATAAAGTCCTGCTTTACTGTTTTGGCGATCGTATTGGCCACCCCATGATCTTTAAAAATGAAGAAAGCAATAAAATTGAATAAAGCCGCCCACAAGACAGCCTGAAAAGGTGTCAGCACTTTGGTAGAAACGACGGTTGCAATGGAGTTGGCTGCATCATGAAAGCCGTTTATATAATCAAAGATCAGCGCTAAAGCTATGATGACGATAAGAAAAGTGGTCATAAAGTTGATTTGCCAATTAGCAATATGCTGATTTGATTTTAGGCATATTTAATAATGATAGACTCGATCACATTGCTTGCGTCTTCACATTTATCAGTCACGATCTCCATTACCTGGTAGATCTCTCTTTTCTTGATCACTTCTTTGGCATCAGGTTCCGTGGCAAATAGTCTTTCAATACTCATGTCGAAAATGTCATCGGCCTGGTTCTCTATGCTGTTGATCTTTACCAGTGCTTCCGTGATATTGCGCATGTTCTTCATATTCCTGAGCTCAAGCACGGCATTGCGTATCTGGTGGGCACCCTGTTCTATTAACTCCGCCATCTTCTGCATGCCCATATCGTTGGGGTTCACCCGGTAGAAGTTGATCTTCTTGGCAGAAGCATAAATGTAGTCGGCAATATCATCCAGCGAGGTAGCGAGGTAGTGGATATCCTCCCGGTCAAACGGGGTAATAAAATTGCGTCCAAGTTCAGTGAATACGCTATGGGTCAGTTCATCATTGGCATGTTCCAGATCCTCAATCTTGGCGATCAGTGAGGCCCGCTTATCAAAATCCGTTTCAGCCACTACATCCTTCATTACTGTGCCCATTTTCGCTACATTATCCGCCACCTGCTCAAACAGTTCGAAGAATATCCTGTTCTTCGGCATGAAGATCTTTAGAAAAGAATTGAGTCCTGCCATAAAAGTATGTTTTGCTTCCTCTGCTTCAGGAAGGTTTGCGAAATTACCCGCTTAGCCCAAGCAGCCCTCCGATCCGGGCAGAGTTAATGATTATTTAATATTGAAATAATGATTTGATAACAGGCAGGTAACACAGAAGTATTACATGCTATTCTACCTTGCGGCCGCTTTTAACACTGTTATTTTAATATTATCAAATAATGAGCAGAACGTTAAGAAGATTGATTATCACCGGCCTTGCTGTTTTTTTTTACACCTCTGTCTTCTCACAGAGGTACCTTTCGGAACTGGATTCCTCATTGTTTATAAGAGATACCATCCGGCCATTTCTGAAGCGCTTTGATAATATCCGCATGACCGGTTATATACAATCCCAGCTCCAGCTGGCCCAGTCAGAAGGAGCTAAATCTTATAATGGCGGCGACTTCTCGCAATTTTCCAAAAGCCGTTTCATGCTCCGGAGAGCCCGGGTCAGAATTGATTATTTCGTTACCACTAAGGACAAATTTGCCAAAGCGCTTTTTACTTTCCAGGTAGATGCGACGGAAAGAGGCGTCAATGTCCGTGATATGTTCTTGCGGCTATATGAAACAAAACACCACAACTTCGCCCTTACAACAGGCATTTTTGCGAGGCCTTTTGGCTTTGAAGTAAATCTCTCATCCGCATTCAGGGAGGCGCCGGAACGGGGAAGGATGTCGCAGATACTGATGCCCAGTGAAAGAGATCTTGGCGCCATGGTATCTTTTGAACCACAGGATAGAAATAATAAACTGCGTTGGTTAAAAGTTGATGCCGGCGTATTCAATGGCCAAGGATTATCTGGTACTACAGATTTTGACAGCCGCAAAGATTTTATCAGCAGGGTCACCATCAAGCCTTTAAAGATCAGCCAGTTTGAATTGAGTGGTGGATTATCGCTGTTACAGGGTGGCTGGAGACAAGCCACCAAATACGTTTTCACTCCGGGAATGGCAGCAAACGGCGATAAGATATTTACCGTTGATTCGTCCCTTTCCAATATTGGCAAAATAGCACCCCGCAAATATTATGGCGCTGATATCCAGGTAAAGCTTAATCAAGGATGGGGTGAAACTGAATTAAGAATAGAGTATTGGACCGGTAAGCAACCCGGATCAGCTACCTCAACCACTAACCCGGGCTCTTTACCAAATGCTCCCGTTTATATAAGAGATTTTAACGGCGCTTTTTTATGCTTCCTTCAAAATATCGTTAATAAGAAACACCAATTGTTGATAAAGTATGACTGGTATGATCCTGACCGGAATGTAAAAGGAAATGATATCGGGAAACCAGGGACCAATCTTTCCTCAACAGATATTCGCTACTCCACACTTGGCATCGGGTATATCTATTACTTTAGCGACTACACCAAACTGGTGTTGTATTACGATATTGTTAAGAACGAAGCGACACAATTAGCCGGTTATACCGGCAATCTGAAGGATAATATATTCACCTGCCGTGTCCAATTCCGTTTTTAAACGCGGAGATAACATTCCGGTAACATTGGCGTCATAAATCCTTAATCTGGCGGTAACATGTGAGTAACCTGCCCGGTATTCCTTTGCCGGAAATTACTGCTATGTATTCAAGGCTACGAATGATGATGGTTGTGCTGGTACTGGGATTATCCTCTTTTGTGAATGCACAAACAAAACTGACGGGAAAAGTAACGAATAGTAAAAACGAACCATTAGCCGGTGTTTCCATCAAGATCACAGGAGCTGCCGGTGGCGCTACTACGGATATTGAAGGAAGATTTTCTTTAAATCTTCTCCCCCGCAAGAAATATGAACTGGAATTTTCGGCAGTTGGCTACCTGTCTAAAAAGATCACTGATGTGGAAGTGACGAATGGCCAGCTCAATGAATTAAATATTGTACTGGAAATACAAACAAAGAATTTAGAAGGTGTTGTTGTAAAAACGCAAACATCAACAGCCCGCCGCGAGACCACTGCTGCTCTTATCACATTTCAAAAGAATACCAATACAGTAGCCTCTGTTGTTTCAGCTGAATCTATCCGCCGCTCCCCGGATAAGAATACCGGCGAGGTGTTAAAAAGGGTTCCCGGCACTTCGATACAGGAAGGCAAATACCTGATCGTTCGTGGCCTGGCTGACCGTTACAACCAGGCAATGCTGAATGGCGTACTGCTCAGCACTACTGAACCAGATCGCAAAACATTTTCCTTCGACATCTTCCCTTCATCAATGATCGATAATATCATCGTGAATAAGGCTTTTGTTCCTGAACTGCCGGGTGAGTGGGCAGGTGGCCTGGTACAGGTAAATACAAAAGATATTCCTGCTGCCGGTTTTCTTACCATACAAATGGGCACAGGCTTTAATAGCAATACCATCGGAAAAGATTTTTACAGGAACCCCGGTGGTAAATATGACTGGCTGGGCCTCGATGACAGATCAAGGGCGCTACCTTCAGGGTTGCCGCTCAGGGCAGATTTTCTCGCACTGAAAGCTGACCCTGCCCAACAAGCCAGGTACGGGACTTTGTTCCCAAACAACTGGAGTGTGGAAAAAGGTAATGCACCATTGAATGCCAGCTTCCAGCTAAGCGGGGGCTTTACAAAAAGCTTTTCAGGTACTAAAAAGCTGGGCGGGATATTCGGCATTACCTATAACAGAAGTAACCGCAACCTTGAATATGAGAACAAATTCTTCAGTGTAGATAATGGTCAGGCGGATATTCTCTTTGATTATTTCAACAACAAATACGCACAGGATGTACTGTGGGGCGCACTTGGAAATCTCACATTCCAATTGAACAGTAAGAACAAGATCAGCTTTAAAAACCTGCTCAATGTAAACGCTACAGACTATTCGATTCTCCGTCATGGGTATGATTTTGAAGCTGACCCCGTACTTGGCCAGAATGTACGTGCAAAAGAGCTCGCCTTCAAATCGAACATTTATTTCAACACACAGGTGATCGGTGAACACAATATCGGCGCAAAGAATGAATGGAAACTGAAATGGTACGGCGCTTTTAATATTCTGGACCAGTATGTACCCGATCAGCGCCGTATTCAGTATAACCAGAAAAAGGATCAGCCAGACCAGCCTTATATGCTGCTGATATCGGGAACGCTTTCCCAGAAATCCGGCAGTCGTTTCTTCCAGAACCTGAATGACTACGTTTATACAGCCGGTGGTGATCTTTCAAGATCGTTCAACGCATTGAATGGAAAACAAACGATCAAAGGTGGTTATTTCTTCCAGGTCAAGGATCGTTTATTTGATTCACGGCCATTCTCTATTTACCTGCCGGTTGATAATCCTGCATTAAGGTTATTGCCGGAAGAAACAGTTTTCAGTGCGGAGAATTTTGGTGTGAATGGGGAAAACAACAAGTTAGGTTTTGATGAGATAGGGAGCAACAAGTACCGTTATATCGCCAACTCGATTTTGAATGCCGGCTTTCTCCAGGTAGATAATGAGTTCGGCCCGAGGGTCAGGGTAGTATGGGGAGCAAGAGTGGAGAATTTCGACCAGGTGATCGGAAGTGTAAAGACAAGCGACGACCGCCATGTCCGTACTAAAAAAACAGATGTATTGCCCGGTGTAAATTTTACCTATAAGCTGAATAACAAGACCAATATACGTGTTTCGGCTTCGCAGACGATCATCAGACCTGAGTTTCGTGAACTGGCACCGTTCACCTTCTTTGACTTTGAATTGAATGCTGCAGTATTAGGCAGCCCTGAATTACAACGTACCAAAGTTACCAATGCAGATATCCGTTACGAATTATATCCCCGCTCCGGCGAAACATTTTCCCTCGGCGTTTTCTATAAATACTTTGATAATCCCATAGAGCAATACTTTAATCAAAGCGGGGTAGCTACAAGTACATTCAATTTTTTGAATGCAAAAAAGGCCACCAGCTATGGTATAGAAGCAGATTTTCGTAAAAAACTGGATGTTGTTGATGCATTGAAGAATTTCACTGTGCAAGGAAATCTTGCTTATATCTACAACCGGGTAAAGGACGAAGAGAAAACACTGGATCGTCCTATGCAGGGCCAGTCCCCTTATGTTATCAATCTTGGTTTACAGTACGACCTGGAAAAAATGGGACTGAGCACAACATTATTGTTCAACCAGATCGGCAGAAGAATATTGCTGGTAGGCAATGAACAGGTACCCGCTATCTGGGAAAATTCCCGGCCACTGCTTGACTTCCAGATTGCCAAAAAGATAATAAAGAATAAGGGGGAGATCAAGCTGAATATCCAGGACATTTTTAATAAAAGGGCTTTCTTCTATCATGACATCAACCGTGATAACAAATTTGGAAAAACAACTGATGCTATCGCCATCAACAGGCTGTACGGCACCAATGTGAGCCTGACATTCGGATATACATTCAAATAAAAAATCAAAAAAAGATACAATGAAAAAGATCCTGACACTTGCCCTGATTGCTTCAATAGCACTGGGAAGCTGCCGCAAACTGATCGTTGACAATAATGGAACGGGTAATAATGCCGGGAATGGTAATGGCAACGGTACTACTACCGGCCAGACCATTACTCTCGAAGGAAAGATCACCAAAGACACACTGCTTAAAGCAGGAAATACTTATATCTTAAAAGGATTGGTGTACATCAAGAACAATGCGACCATTACCATTGAGCCGGGTACCACTATCAAAGGTTCTTACCTGGACCCTATCGGTGGTCTGGTGATAACTAGAGGCGCTAAGATCATGGCTGCCGGTACTGCAGATCAGCCTATTGTATTTACCTCTAATTCTCCCAGCCCCCGCAGCGGCGACTGGGCAGGCATAGTATTGCTCGGAAAAGCAACTACTAATTCTTCATTTAATGGTAATGCAGGAACCGGCGAGATTGAAGGTGGTGTGAACAATGCCGATGGGGATGGCTTGTATGGCGGCACCGATGATAACGACAACAGCGGTGTATTAAAATATGTACGCATTGAATACGCTGGTTTCGCTTTCCTGCCCGATAAGGAGATCAACAGCCTTACTATGGGTGGCGTTGGCAGGGGCACAACCATTGACCACGTACAAACTATTTATGCCAAAGATGACGCCTTCGAATGGTTCGGTGGTACAGTAGATTGTAAATACCTTATCGCTTACAAAACACAGGATGATGATTTTGATACTGACAATGGTTACCGTGGCAGAGTACAGTTTGGACTGATCGTTCGTGATTCGCTGATCGCCGACCTTTCTAACTCTGAAGCATTTGAAAGCGACAATGACGCCAATGGCTCCAGCCTTGCACCGCAAACAGGTGCTGTATTCAGCAATATCACTGCCATTGGTCCGTTAGCCACATTAAGTAATAATGGCAGCAGTCTGTTCCTGGCCGGTGCCCAGATAAGAAGGAATTCAGCCATTTCTATTTTCAACTCTGTTTTCCTCGGCTGGCCCACGGGAGTACTGATCGATGGAAGTAAAGGAAGGTATGTAGAGCTGAATATTGCCGACAGTACATTAAGGATACGCAACAGCATTATTGCCGGTTGCAAAACAGCAGTAAAATATGCTCCGAACAGTACCACTCCTTCCGGCTATACCACGGCTGATGCATTGGCCTGGTTCACTAATCCCTCCTTTGGCAATTCAGTGCTGACAAATGTGTCAGATGCCAAAGTGGTGAACCCTTTCAACTCACAGAACTTTGACCCAACGCCCTTCGGTACTTCACCTTTGGCGACAGGCGGTTCTTTTACCGACGCAAAACTGTCAAGCGGTTTTACATCCGTTACTTACCGTGGCGCAATAGCCCCCGGCGGCGCCGATGCCAACTGGTGGAAAGGATGGACAAAATTTAACTGATAACGATACACTCTATAAATATTATGGCCTTCGCATCCTGATTGCGAAGGCCATTTGTTTTTAATAATTACATAATACTTCGGTAACAGTGTTGCAATACGATCATTGCATTTTTACACCAGTTCTTTCCAGATCGTTCGTTCCTATCTCAAAATGGGTTAGCAATTTTTACAAGCAGTTCTCTCGTGTAGTATCCATCCCGGTTGTCATCACTCCGGGATGGATTTTTCAGATAAATTTCAAATAATCATATTGCCTGCCCAGTATTTTGCTATCATCCGCATTCAGCCATTTGTTCAGCACGGTGGCATATACATTTTTAAAATCGACTTTATATTGCAGGTCTCCTTCCTGCAGGTCGGCCAGGTCAGGCAGTTCATTAATAATGCCTTTTTGTTTCAATGCCCCACTGATTAAAAACATATTATTCGCCGTACCATGATCGGTACCCCCGCTGGCGTTTTGCGATACCCGTCTCCCGAATTCAGAAAAAGTAAAGAACAGCACATCATTGAAACGGTTATTGGCCTTCAGGTCCTTTACAAATGCTCTCACGGCGTCATTCATCTCTGTAAATAATCGCTGCTGCTGCATATCCTGGTTGATATGCGTATCAAAACTTCCCAGTGAAACATAATATACCCTGGTATTAATATCTGAGAAGATCAAAGAAGCAATTGTTTTCAGGCTATTGCCCAGATCAGTTTTGGGATAATCGGCCGAAGACGGGTGCATCCGGCTTTGTTTAAAAATATAATCAGCCGATGAAAGTGTTTCGGCCATGGTCTTATATAAATAATCTACCGGCTGTTCTCCTGCTTCATCCTGGTGGTTCTTTAATACATCCCGAAAGAACTTTTCATTGGAAGTGCCATATAGCCGTCTCGGGTCTTTTACTGCGATACCCTTTATATTGTCGCCTTTCATCGCAAGACTTAATACATCATCGATCTCAATGGCCTGTGTAGGTTTATCGCAACCGTTGCATCGTGCATCGAGATAACGGCCTACCCATCCCGTATTCCAGTATTCACTGCTTTGACTGGCTGTATGCCATATATCCATACTGCGGAAGTGCGAACGATCAGGATTGGGATAACCTACATTATTCATAATGCCAATACTGCCGTCATCATATAGGTCTTTGAATCCTGTTAAGGCCGGGTGAAGACCGACCTCATCTGTCAGCGACAAAGCTTTTGTTCTTTCAATACCAAGTCTCGGTCTTGCTTTGTAATAGAGATCATTCCTGACAGGTATCACGGTATTCAACCCGTCGTTACCACCGCTTAACTGCAGTATCACCACTACCTTGTTTCCCTGTGGCACCATTGCTTGTCCTTCAAATGCCTTCAGGAATTTCGGAAGCATCAGCGACGCTGTCGCTAGCGAACCTGCCTGTATGAATTCTTTACGTTTGATAAACATGTTATAGCTTTTAGCTGACAGCTTTTAACAAAGTTGGTATTCCGGCGTGCTCATGATCTGTATGGTAGCCGTTTTTATAAAACTATCCCTGGCACTTTCATCCGCATATTGCCTGATCACTTCATTATTGATCGTGGGCTTTACCTGTAATAATAATCTGGATATAGAGTCAACCAGGTTTTCCCTGGCTGTTTTGTCAAAGTTCTTTACATACAGCCCCCAGTCAACATTCGCATTGATCTGCTGCCTTTTCAATACATTTCCTCTGGCGCCTTCCGGCGGTTTTCTCTCTTTGTCTTCCTTGTCTCTTTTACCCATCATCTGGTCGTCGTCATCTTTCGGGCTTACATTCATTTCATCCGCATCATTGATCAGTTGCGGTATCCGCATACGCATCATCAGGGTGGAACTGTCTATCCATGTCTTACCACCTGGCCAGCCAGCCACATTCGGCGGGTAAAACAGCACTTGTCCCAGTACACGCTGAAGAATAAGCAGGGCTTCTTCATTTTCCAGGGTCATCGGCAGCATACGCTGAATGCCTGCCAGCAATTCAACAGGTGACTTTATTTTAACCCCAACATTCTTTTCATCATAGAACCATTCATTAGTAAGAATATCTTCCAGCAATTTTGAAATATCATACTCGTTTTTATAAAACCTCTCAGCTAACCAGTCTGCTTTGATCGTATCCACTTTTTCGTTTACCAGGAATTTATATACCTTCTGGGTAATGTATTTTGCTGTTTGTTTTTGTTCCAATAAGATATCAAGCACTTCGCCTCCATCAAAATTGCCGGTATATCCAAGCACCGTTTTGGCGCCAAAGTCATGCTGAAATTTCCGAAAGACATACTCTCCTTTCAGGTTAGAGCCCCACCCGGTAAAGGCACGGGCAGCTTCTTTGACATCGTTCTCCGTATAATTGCCGCGGCCAAGAGTGAACAGTTCCATTACTTCTCTGGCAAAATTCTCATTGGGATGATCCTTCCGGTTTTGCTGATTATTTAAAAAATTCAACATAGCCGCTGATCGGGAAACTTCTTTCAGCATCGTTCCGAAATTACCCAGTGCGTTGCGCCGGATGATATCCAGCAGCCCCTGCTGATAAAAAATATTCAGGTTGCGGCAGGCGAAATGTCCATGCCAGAAGAAAGCCATTTTTTCCCTGAGCTGTGCTCCGCTGTTGATCATTTCTTTGAGCCAGTAAAGGTTCAGGTTGCGGATGCCTTCCCTGTTCTTTTGCTGCACCTGTTTTCTTTCTTCCACAGACAGTTCTTTTTTTTGCATCTGACCTGCGGCATCAATACCCATTACCAACCCCTGCAGGTAATTATCGGCTACATTGATATAGTCAGGCTTTTTTGACGAAGCTTTGACGAGAGCTTTATAAAATTCTTTGGGAGAATACTCTGACAAGTCACCAAGCTGCTCTACGGCAGGGCCGAAGCCTGCACGCCATAGCAAATGCTGGTTCTTTTGCTGGTTGGTCAGCGCCATTATTAAGAAAATTTACGGTCAGACCCCTGAAAGGGCCATTAGTTTAAAATCCGGTATCCTTATTTGCCAAACGCCTGAATGGATAAGTTATTTTTTAAATTTGACGTATAATACTGTTAATTCATGCGGGCATTCAAATACCTCTCTCCGTTCCTGGTATATATCGGCTCATTCAGAGCATTCATGGTCACCGGCTGGGAAATATGGATGCCGCTGCTGTACGCATGGGTTGTTATACCACTGCTTGAATTATTTATCAGGCCGGACTCAAAGAATCTGTCAGAAGCAGAAGAAGAATTAGCCAAAAGGGACCGGTCATACGATCTTATTTTGTACGCGGTTGTAGTTCTTCAATATGCCGCACTGGTCATGTTCCTCAATGCTATGACCCATGATAACATGACATGGATGGATATTATTGGAAGGACATGGGTGATGGGCTTATTATGCGGTGTATTCGGCATCAACGTCGGGCATGAACTTGGTCATCGTATAAATAAATTTGAGCAAACACTGGCAAAAATGTTGTTGCTTACCTCCCAGTATATGCACTTTTTTATTGAACACAACAAAGGCCATCACAAAAGAGTAGCCACACCTGATGACCCCAGTAGTGCCAGGTATGGCGAATGGGTTTATGCATTTTATTTTCGCAGCATTATCTATAGTTACTTCGGCGCCTGGAATATTGCAAACAAAGAAGTAAAGAAAAAAGGCAGGCCTGTTCTTTCCATTTACAACGAGATGATCCAATTCTCTTTTATACAGATCTTGTTTATTGTGGCCATCTTTATTACCTGCGGATGGATGGTCACCTTATATTACCTGGCTGCCGCAGCGATCGGTATTTTACTCCTGGAAACAGTTAACTATATTGAACATTACGGACTACAGCGTAAAGTGATCGATGGCAGCAAATATGAAAGGGCTATGCCCGCACATAGCTGGAACAGCGATCATATTATCGGTCGTATCATGTTATTTGAACTTAGCCGCCATAGCGATCACCATTATCTTGCCAGCCGGAAATACCAGGTACTTCGTCATCATGATGATTCGCCCCAGATGCCTACCGGCTATCCTGGCATGATGCTGCTTTCATTGGTTCCCCCGCTATGGCTATACATCATGAATAAGAGAATAAAAGCATCGAGCTGAATTTTTATCTGTTCAAAGCCGGAACAGTAAAAACCACAACCTGTTCGGAGAATCACACTCACAAAAAGAATTTTTACCGGTCTGGATAAAAATTCTCTTTTCCCTGTTTGCCAGATTAAAAAAAAAGATAAATTGAAAGGTCATTTTTTACCACACTCCAAAAACACATGTATGAAAAAAAATTTTGTATTGCTTGCTGGATGTTTTTTGCTGACTTTGGGATGCAACAAATCATCCCATGAAAACAAAGGAACGACTGTACCCGAAGAAGAATCCGTAACGGCTACACAGCGCCAATGCAGTTCCTACGACGTATTGCAGGAACAATTGAAAGCAGATCCCGATCTGCAAAAGAGAATGGACAGGATCGAGGAATTCACCCGTAAGGTGATGGAAAACCCGGCAGGGTACCGTTTACTTTCCAATGGTATCATCGAAATACCTGTTGTTTTTAATGTATTGTACAGAACATCTGCGCAGAACGTTTCGTTGGCACAGCTTCAATCACAGATCGATGTGCTGAATGAAGACTACGCCGGCACCAACGCCGATCACAACCTTACTTCTACGTATAACACTGTCAAGGCTGGTGATATCGGGGTTCGTTTTGTTCTGGACGCTGTTAACCGCAGAAGTACTACTAAAACAAGCTGGACCACCAACGATGCAATGAAAAAAAGTGCACAAGGTATTGCTCCTACCAGCCCCACTACCAAGCTCAATATATGGGTCTGTAATCTCAGCGGCGGCATATTAGGTTATGCTCAGTTCCCGGGCGGCAGCTCTGCCACCGATGGCGTTGTACTGGATGATAATGCCACCGGCAGAACCGGTACAGCTGCAGCACCCTTCAACAAGGGAAGAACAGCCACACACGAAGTGGGCCACTGGCTCAATCTCCGCCATATATGGGGTGATGCTACCTGCGGTAACGACCAGGTTGGTGATACTCCTTTGCACAATACCGCTAACTATGGTTGCCCTGCTGCCGGTCACCTGAGCACTTGCACAGGTACACCTGTAGAAATGACCATGAACTATATGGACTACACTGATGATGCTTGTATGTATATGTTCAGTCTCGGTCAAAGGACAAGGATGCTGGCCACATTTGCATCCGGCGGGCCACGCAACAGTTTTGCCCAACCATAATCGCAACTATTCAATTATAAAACAAAAGCTGCCCTTGAAAGGGCAGCTTTTGTTTTACTTTGTTTGATATATAATCAACGGATCTTTTCAGGAAATAAGATCTCCTCCAAAATAATGATGCAGGGCAACTGGAAGTTTGATCCCTTCAGGTCCCTGATTATTTTCCAGCAGACACGCCATGATCCTTGGCAATGCCAGTGAACTTCCATTAAGTGAATGTACTAACTGTGTTTTCCCTTTTTCGTCTTTGAAACGGATCTTCATACGGTTGGTCTGGTAAGCTTCAAAGTTGGAAACAGAACTTACTTCCAGCCATCTTTCCTGGGCAGCACTATATACTTCAAAATCATATGTCAGTGCAGAAGTAAAGCTCATATCACCTCCGCATAGTGCTAATATCCGATAGGGCAGTTCCAGGTTATTTAAAAGTTTTTCTACATGATTGATCATCTCCTCATGCACCGCGTAGCTGTTATCGGGATGCACTAACTGAACGATCTCTACTTTATCGAACTGGTGAACACGGTTGAGACCGCGGACATCCTTGCCAAAGCTTCCTGCCTCCCTTCTGAAACAGGGAGAATAGGCGGTCATCTTAACAGGCAGATCGGTTTCTTTTAATATTTCATCACGGTAAATATTGGTGACCGGCACTTCCGACGTTGGTATCATGTAAAAATTGTCTGCCGGCATATAATACATCTGCCCTTCTTTATCCGGTAATTGCCCTGTACCATAGGCAGAAGCCTCATTGACCATGAACGGAGGCAGGTATTCTGTATAGCCGGCTGCAGTATTAAAATCAAGAAAGTACTGAATGAGTGCCCGCTGTAGTCTGGCCCCTTTTCCTTTATACAATGGAAAGCCGCTGCCGGTAATTTTAGCGCCGGTCTCAAAATCAACAATGTCCAGTTTTTTAATAAGGTCCCAGTGCGGAACAGCCTCTTTGGGTAATTGAGGTTTTACTCCTCCTTCTCTCACTACTATATTATCAGCAGGAGTTCTTCCTTCAGGTACTTTTTCTGAAGGGAGATTAGGAAGTTTTACCAGTTCATCCTGCAGTTGCTTTTCAATTTCACCCAACTTTTCAGTAATCGGTTGCAAAGTTGATTTCAAAGCGGCTACTTCCTGCTTTTTGCTTTCTGCTTCTTCCCTTTGTCCTTTTGCCATCAGGGCGCCGATCTCTTTCGAAGTACTGTTCACCTTTGCCTGGTTGGTATCAAACTCTAATTGTAATTTTTTCCGCTGATCATCTAATAAAAGAATCGTATCCACTAAGCCTGTTTCTGTAAAGAATTTTACCGCCAGTCTTTCTTTTACCCAATTCGGGTTTTGGCGTATTACCGGTAACTGCAGCATCTGAATTCGAATTTTGCCGCAAAGATAACCGCTGGCAGCTTATTGTACCTTTTTGTAAATATGGGGATCGTGTATCTGCATCCAGCGTTCAGGATGGGTAACAGGAATAAAACCAAAGCGGCTGTATAAGCCATGTGCATCTTTTGTAGCCAGCATTATCCTCCTCAACCCCTGCAGACCGGGATATGACATGATAACTTCCATCAGCCATTTGCTTAAACCCCTGCCCCGGAATTCTTCTTCAATAAAAACATCAGCGAGGTAAGCAAACGTCGCTTCATCTGTGATCATTCTCGCAAAGCCCACCTGCCTGTCGTCAAAATAAACACCAAAAGCAAGCGAACCTTTAACGGATTTTTCTATCACTTCTCTGGGAATGCCTTCCGCCCAGTAGGATCTTGTCAAAAATGTATGGATAAAATCAATATCCAGTCTGCTCTTATCCGTACTGATGCTATACTCTCCTTTTATTACGGTCATGGTTGTCCTTTATCCAAAGTTAACGCCCCTTATCTTTGTACTTATGCAAATAAAGGATGATCTGCAACAGCGCTGGTGGACCCTGGAGGCAAAACTGGTTGAACGGTTTGGGAAGAAACCTGACATGGAAACGATCCTGTTCCTGATCGGCATACAGGAGTTTGGCGGCATCAAAGAAAAATTCACCAAAGAACAAAAACAGGACCTGATGCATGTGGCCGTCTGCAGTCTTCTTTCGGCCAGCGGCTATTATGAGCTGGAAGGGATAGATGATGATGGCTGGCCCCATTATAAACAATTAAAACCGATGCCGGAAATGGATACGATCCAACAGGAAGATTTCCTGAAGGATCATATACTTGTGTATTTCGAAAACCAAACCCCATTTCCTGAAGGAAAGTAATTACGACTATGAAAAATATTTCATTAGCATTCATTGGTGTTTTATTTGCCTTGATTAGTGGGGCACAAAAAGATTCAACGGTAAAGAAAAAAGACAGGAAAAGAGATGTGTTGCTGCAAACAAGTATGGGGGATATCACCATTCGTCTTTCTGATTCCACTCCTTTACACCGGGATAACTTCCTGAAACTGGTGAAAACCGGCTTTTACGATAGCGTGCTGTTTCATCGTGTCATTCAAAACTTCATGATACAAAGCGGCGACCCCGATAGTAAGAATGCCCCGGCCGGTAAACCACTTGGCAGTGGCGGCCCATCATACAGAATTCCGGCAGAGATCAGGGCTTCTTTATTTCACAAAAAGGGAGTGATCGCTGCTGCAAGGGATAATAATCCGGAAAGAGCCAGCAGCGGCAGTCAATTTTATATCGTACAGGGTAAGGTTTTTACTGAGGGGGGGCTCGATTCACTTGAAACTTTTCGCTTAAAAAGAAAATTACCCCCGGAGCATAGAGAAATTTATAAAACAATCGGAGGAACTCCACACCTTGATCAAAGCTATACTGTATATGGTGAAGTGGTCAAAGGCCTCGATGTCGTTGATAAGATCGCTGCCGTGGCCACAAGTAAGGCGGCAGACAGGGACAGACCGCTGGAAGATATCCGTATCATAAAAACCAAACTGGTAAAAAGAAAAAGGAAAAAATAATAAAAGAGCCCCGGTGAAAAGGGCTCTTTTAAGGTATAATGGTTCATGGCTGGTTACTGTCCAATACCTCCGCCACCCTGAGTACGTCTTGCTTCTTCTTCTGAAGCCTGTTTGCGCTGGCGGGCTGCTTTCACCGTATTGCTGCCGAATCTCCATGTCAGGCTGGTGCGTAACTGACGGCTTTCGCCATAGCCGCTTGCTATTAGCCTCTGTCCTGCAAAATTGCTTTCGCCTTTCCATTTCTGTGTAAAGAATACGTCTGTAAGAGCTACCTTAAATGTACCCTGTCCTTTGAAAACAGTTTTTTGTACGCCTGCATCCATACTCCACAATGCTGTACTCTCAAATGTTCCTCCCCAGATGGACGGAGAATTATACCATCCGCTTGTTTCTGCGGTCCATCCTTTCTTTCCGATCTTCAGGCTATGCTGCATAAAGATGTTGAAGGAAATGACATCCAGGTCCACTACCCGGCTACCACCACCAAAGTCTGCTTTATAATGCGAATAGTTTCCGCTAAAGTTGACAAAGGCTGTGTAATTCTTATACATAAAAGGATAGCTGATGTTCAGGTTGATCACATCCTGGTTGGCCAGGTTCTTTCTTGTCATAAAACTCTTTGACTTTTCAGCAGTATCAACCAACTGAACAAAGATATCGGCGACATGACTATAGCTTAGTTTTGTTGTCAGCTTATATTTATATGTATGAGTAAGCGATACGATGTTGGTGTATTGTGGCCGAAGCTGTGTATTCCCTTTCATATAAGTGTATTCATCCAGTTTGAACTCAAAGGGGTTCAGGTCCTGGTAAGCGGGACGGTCTATACGACGGCTGTAAGAGATACCCCATTGACTCATCGGCTTTTTGTTGAACGAAATGGCTGCACTTGGGAATACATCTGTGTATTTTCTTTCAAAGGTCTGCCTGCTGTTCTTATTCACGGAACCGTCAGCATTCAGCCCATAAGAATCACCTGTTGAATTGGTATTCTCAACCCTGAGCCCGAATTGCACCATCACGCCTTTAAGCTGCTTGTTATAATTCACGTAAGCAGCATTGATGTTTTCGCTGTAATCAAACTGGTTACTGCGTGGCACATCAAGGTTCTTTACTTCAGGTTTTAATTGCTGCACATTATACCTGCCGAAGTTGTTCCCGGTATTGATAACAGATGTTTTCACGCCAATGCCCAAACGCCCTTTTTTATAATTCTGCTCATAGTCTGCCTTCAGGGTATAGATATCTATATCGGTAGGTGATATAAACCGGTAAATAGCTTTGTTCAGGAACGTATTGGGCATTGAAGCCGTATAATAGTAATTAGGCTGTAATTGATTGCTTTTTATACGGAACAATCCGTAATCGGCATCTACATTCAGTTCCCGGCCTGCTGTATCTGCATACCGGTAGTTGAGGTTGAAATTCACATTATCCCTGTTCATCTCATTCCTGTTATTGGCAAACAAGAGACGGTCTGCTACTCCCGTTGGCTTATACACGATCGGCGTTCTGCTATCACTGTTAAGTTCATTGTCTGAAATATTACCATTGATCAATATGCCAAAAGTGCTTCTATTGGTGGCGAAGTAATCTATACCACCTTTGAACCCATGGCTGTTATTGTGAAATGCCATGGTTGTTTTTCCGTCAAAAATGGTATCGAGCTGCTCCCTGTATAATTTGAAAGAGTTATTATTCTTTGATTTGTTATAATTATAGTTTCCGAAAACATTGATCTTTTTATTTCGATGATTCAGCGAAAAACCACCATTATATTTCGGATATACGCCGATATTATAACCGGCATTGGCCGACCCGTTGGTACCAAACGCCTTATTTTTTTTCAGTTTGATATTGATGATCCCCGCATTACCCGCAGCGTCGTACTTTGCTGATGGGTTAGTGATGATCTCGATCGCCTCGATCTGCGCAGATTGGAGGGTCTTCAGGTAGTTGGCGAGATCTGTTCCCGATAATGGTGTAGGTTTCCCGTCAACATAGACCTGCACCCCGTTTTTACCTGCAAGGCTGATATTATCATCTTTGTCAACCAATACACCCGGCGACTTACGTAAGAGCTCCATAGCATCACTCCCGGTCGCATTGATCGTTCCTTCTACGTTTAAAATGGTTTTATCCGCTTTTACTTCCACCATCGGCTTTTTAGAAGATACACTTACCCCCTCCAGTACTTTTTCCGCTTTCGCCATCATCAACTCAGGAACTGCCACATCGCCCCCTGACGCTACCTCAAAAGAGGCAGAATAAACAGGTACGTAGCCTATACTGGTTGAACGAATGAAGTACTTGCCGGGAGCTGGTGCTATAATACTATATGCACCTGATTTATCAGTAGCACCGAATTTTACGGCTGCGGAATCTTTAGCCCTCAGCAGGGATACGGTTATCTTCTCTATCCCTTTTCCCTGCTGGTCTTTAATTATTCCTGATATCTTCTGTGCACCAGCGGATAAGGCCAGAAATCCCAGACTCACAAAAAGCATTAATAATTTTCTCATAAAATGGTTTTATTGATTAGTGGTGCCAAAAGTACTCCCGTGTCACAGAACTGTAAAGCGCTTACCGACAAATGGTGCGATTGGGAGTATGAACGGCCTTAAATTTCCGGTGAACTGCAACCCGTCTTTTTGGCCGGTGAACTGCTATTTTTCAATGAAAAAAATCTTTTTTCTCAAAACCCTTTTGCTCATATTTGCGTTTAAATCACTCAGTATGAATTTCCCGGAAAATCTGCGTTATACGAAAGATCATGAATGGATCAGCATCAATGGCAATACAGCCACGATCGGCATTACAGACTTTGCCCAGCGTGAACTAGGCGATATCGTGTATGTCGAGGTCGAAACGATCGGCAAAGCGCTGGAAGCAGGCGCTGTATTTGGAACTGTAGAAGCGGTAAAGACAGTATCAGACCTCTTTTTGCCGGTCAGCGGTACAATTACTGAATTAAATCCGGCATTGGCCAATTCACCGGAATTAGTAAATACCGACCCCTATGGTGATGGCTGGATGATCAAAATGACCGTAGATAATACTGCTGATGTGAACGCACTGCTTGATGCAGCAGCTTATGCAGCAGTAGCTGGGTAAAATTATTTATGGTAGATCCAGACCTCTTGTCCCATACCTGATTTGAGTTTATCTGCAACATATACTGAGCCAGAGCTGGTAGCTTTATTGCAACAACGCAATGAAAAAGCCTTCAGCTATCTTTATGATAATTACTCCGGCGCTCTATACGGGATCATTAATTCTATTGTTACCGACTCCGAAACAGCCAATGACGTGCTTCAGGACGTTTTTGTTAATATCTGGAAAAAGATCGAATCGTATAACCCTTCTAAAGGAAGGTTATTCACCTGGATGCTGAATATCTCCCGCAATGCAGCTATAGATAAAATACGATCCAAAGGATTCAGGGACAGCTTGAAAAACCGGCCTTTGCCAGAAAACGTAGATAGTAGCATTGGCCTGCCGGTTAATCCCGTTATCAATGATGTTGGTTTAAAGAAAATGATCGGCCAGCTGAGGGAAGAGTACAGGACTCTGATAGACCTGTCTTACTTCCAGGGATTTACGCATGAGGAGATCGCAAAAGCAACCAATATACCTTTGGGCACTGTAAAAACAAGAATAAGAAACGCCCTGACCCAACTGAGAACATTGATGCAATAAAAAAGTGAATATAAAAGAATACATATCAGGTGGAATAGTAGAAAGCTACGTACTTGGACTGGCTTCTGAAGAGGAGCGCAGGGAATTTGAGCAACTATGTCTCCAATACCCTGAATTGGTGGCGGCCAGGAATGAATTCGAGGAAAATCTCGAGAAACAAGCTTTTGCACAAGCTATTCAGCCACCCTCTTTCCTGAAGCAAAAAACCCTGACCCGTATCCTGCAGAAGGATTCAGCGGGGAATGAAGCAAAGGTCGTTTCTATGAATACAAGGCCCCAAACCTCAGGATGGTTGCGTTATGTAGCTGCGGCGGCTATTCTTCTTTTCCTCGCAAGCGCCTGGTTTGCCTATGATCAATATTCAAAAAAGGAAGAACTGAAAAACTCTTATAGCCGGCTTCAGCTACAAGTTGATTCAATAAATTTCACCCTGGCTCAGCAAAAAAGATCGATGATTGACCCTGACGCTGCCATGGTTGTGAATATGGACCCAATGCAACCCTCATCAGTCTCATCGGCCAGTATATACTGGGATACAGCCTCATCGAATGTTTTCCTGGTGGTAAGGAACCTTCCGCAACTGCCTACGGAAAAACAATACCAACTCTGGGCTTTCATCCAAGGTAAACCTGTTGATCTTGGCCTGTTTGACGGCGACAATAAAAAGATCATTCTGCAAATGAAGAATACACAAAAAGCCGAAGCCTTTGCCATTACTATTGAGAACAGGGGCAACGGGCCTGAGCCACATGGCCCTGTAGAAACAATGGGTAAGATCAATCTCTGAAAAACAATACGCCTTTTTTTGTTACGTATCTTATCAGAATTGCCATTGGCAGTTTTGGTTCTACAGTTGATTAAACGGGGCCTTTTCAAGCTCCTGTTTTTGTTTACAACCTTTGCTTGTTATCCTCTATTATTGCAAAAAAATCGTTTGCCAAAAAAATATTTACCCCTTATCGGAGCTATCAGCTGGCTGATTATCTCCATCATTCTACTGACTCTGCCCGGAACAGCATTCCCTACCGAAGACTGGCTGGATAAAATTTGGTTTGATAAATGGGTACACATCGGGATGTTTGGCATCATGGTATTGCTATGGTGCGTTGCCTTGCGATCACTCATTGCCAGTACATCTTTAACAATCATCAAAAAGACATTTTTGATCATCGCTTTTGCCTGCCTGGCATATGGTATATTGATGGAGTTTGTCCAATTGTACTTTGTCGCTCATCGTTCATTTGATTACGGGGATATTATAGCGGATGCTGTGGGTTGCGCATTAGGGTGGGTTTTCAGTACCAGGAAGTATATAAAAAAATAGACCCCTGTAGAAACAGGGGTCGCAACCAAAACTAACTGCTTATGAGAAAATTGACTGCTTTTATATAAGAAGAACTATAAAAGTATAACGCAAATTTACTGCCATTAGTATCAATCTTGCTGTTAATGAAAGTTTAAAGGCTCTTTTTCGTAAAATCACATTTTCACCTTCGTAAAGATTCCTGTTCACATAGCCCGGTGACCACTCATCACAACATTTGTTCACCAATAGATTCACTACTGGTGATTTCGCTATCTCCATCAACACGCTAACCAATGACTGAGAAAGAACTGCTTTTGGAAAAGATGCCTGGTTTTTAAATAATGCACAAATCAGACCAAACTTTCTTTGTTTTGACGTTATATTCTGCCTGAAAGTTTACTTGTTAAATTAAAAAAGTATTAAAAAAGCTGGAATTATTTCTTGCACCAACAGCCTAAACCAAACGTCCGATCAATTAAAAAAACCTTTAATCAGGTCAGCTATTCCTCCGTCCGCACCCCGGGTTTCTCTCGCCTTGTTTTCCTGTGCACTTCTTGTTATCTGACCGATAATATCCTGCAGATCAAACCCACCGTCAGAACTCCCGCTACTTCCGCCAGTAAGTTGACCAAGAAGGTCCTGAAAATTAAATCCGTCTGAACCATCAGACACGGCAGCATTACCACCGGTCAAAGAGCTAATGAGGTCGTTCAGATCAAACGCATCATCCTGCGGGGCATTACTGTTCGTACGGGCGACAAGATCTTTTAAAACATTGGGAATAAGATTATTTGATACCTGACTTGCCTGGGAAGGGTTCATATTGAATTTTCCGGTCAGCTTGCTGATCAGGTGACCCACCATCATAATAACCATTGGGTTTTTTAGGAGCCCTGCTATGCTATTGCTTTGACCGTTACCTGCTCCCCTGCCGGTAAACATGGATATAATATCCTGTAAGCCCCCGCCAGCCAGCATGTTTTGCATTCCTGATGTAATGGTGCGGGCGGCTTCTGCCATCACCTCTTTGCTATTCTCCGAAGGAATATCCGGGTTATTAACAACTGCATCCTGTCCGTAATATTTTACGAGTTCTGATATCTGTTCCAGCATGGTTAAAAGTTTTAGACAAGAAAAGTAGACGAAATCCCTTCAATAACCGTTGCTGTGAAAAGAAATAGTCATCAATTCTGCTTAGCAAGCTTTTCGGAGTTTTCAGCAAACTGGAGCGCTTCTAACAACTCATCAATGTGGCCGTTCAATACATCCTGCAGATTATATAGCGTCAGGCCTATACGGTGGTCCGTAACCCGGCCTTGCGGAAAATTATAGGTCCTGATCTTGGCGCTGCGGTCACCCGTACTGACAAGGCTTTTCCTGTGGCGGGCAATTTCATCCTCCTGCTTTCTCACCTGTTCTTCATACAATCTTGTCCGAAGCATCTGCATCGCTTTTTCCCGGTTACCCAGCTGCGATCGCTCTGTTTGACAAACTACCACTGTGCCTGTAGGTATATGTGTCAGCATCACTTTGGTTTCTACTTTATTTACATTCTGTCCGCCTGCACCACCACTTCTTGCTGTTTCCATTTTGACGTCAGCAGGATTCAATTCGAAATCCACTTCTTCTGCTTCAGGCATTACAGCTACTGTAGCTGCAGATGTATGTACCCGGCCACTGGCCTCCGTGTCGGGTACCCGTTGTACGCGGTGCACTCCGCTTTCAAATTTTAATATGCCATATACATCATCACCCGACACCTCTAACTGTACTTCTTTGTATCCGCCTACCGTTCCTTCGTTCTCACTAAGTATAGCCGTCTTCCATCCCCTCCTTTCACAATAACGCATATACATTCTTAAAAGATCGCCGGCAAACAAACTGGCTTCATCACCACCGGTACCGGCACGGATCTCGAGAATAGCATTCTTTTCATCCTGCGGGTCTTTGGGTATCAGGAGTTGCCTGATATAAGCCTCCATCTGTGTTTTCCTTTCTTCTATCGCCGGGGCTTCTGTTTTAGCCAGTTCCCGCATCTCTTCATCGTCTCCATTGAGCGCTTCTCTATAAAAATCTATGTCATCCAGTATTTTCCGGTACTCAGAATAAGCATTGACCACTTTTTCCAGGCTGCGGTATTCTTTGCTTGTCTCAGCAAACTTTTTATTGTTGCCCACGATCTCCGGGTTAGTCAGGGCGACCCCCAGTTGATCGAATCTTGCTTTTATCGCTTCAAGTCTGTCTAACATAGTTCTTTTCTCAGGGCGGCAAATTTAGCGATTTGAAGCCGAATCACTGGCTGGCAGCATACCATGATTTTATTTCCGAATTTTACATATCATGGCATATAAAAAATTCAGGGCGGACCAGCTATTTGACGGGTACATGATATTGGATGACCAGTATGTTTTGATCACTACCGAAGAAGGTATTGTCAGAGAGATCGTTCCTGTCCATGAAGCAGGTGAGGACGTTCAGGAATTCAGGGGTATCCTTTCTCCCGGGTTTATTAATTGTCATTGCCATCTTGAACTATCGCACATGAAAAGCCTGATCCCGGAAGGAACAGGCCTCGTTGACTTTGTCTTTAACATTGTTTCGCAGCGGCATTTCCCTGAAGAAGAAATTCTCGCGGCTATTGAAAAGGCGGAAGATGAAATGCTTGCAAACGGGATCGTAGCGGTTGGCGACATTTGCAACAACACCTTGACGCTCCCGCAAAAAACCAGGGGAAGGATCTACTACCATAATTTTATTGAGGCCAGTGGCTTTAATCCGCAGATCGCTGATCAACGGTTTGAAAGAAGCGCCGGTTTCTTCAGGGAGTATGCAAAATATTATTCCATCCCGGTTGAATCTAATTCTATTGTACCTCATGCCCCTTACTCTGTGGCCAATAAACTCTGGAATAAGATCATTCAGTTTCCCGGCAACCACCTGCTGACCATCCATAACCAGGAAACATCCGGAGAAGATGAGTTATTCCTTGACGGAAGCGGCGATTTTCTGCGCCTCTATGAAAAGCTGGGACTGGATATTTCCTTTTTCAAACCTACTGGTAAGAGCAGCTTACGATCTTATCTCCCTAATTTTTTAAAAAACCAATCGGTTATTTTAGTTCATAATGTTCATACAACAGAGGAGGACCTGCTGTTTGCCCAAAAAACTGACAAAAAACTGACATGGTGCTTTTGTCCTAATGCCAATCGTTATATTACCGGCCAACTCCCTGCCATTGACCTGTTCATGAAACATAATTGTGCTATTGTATTGGGAACCGACAGCCTTGCTTCTAATCACCAGCTAAGTATCCTGGAAGAAATTAAAACGATACACAACCTCTTCCCTTCGATCCCCGTTAACCAGTTATTAGGCTGGGCCACTATAAACGGGGCCAAAGCCTTGCAAATGGAAAAGTTATTCGGTAGTTTTGAGAAAGGGAAGCAACCGGGGGTGATCCTCTGTGATAATGAGTTTTCCGCATCAAGAAGATTATTGTAATCACCCAATGAAAATTTTTTCAGTTATATCCGCCATTCTCATTACAGCCTTTTTCTTTTCATTCAGCCTGCATCACAAAAAAGAATACAACAGGCTTTATGAAAGCTCAGTAAATGATCTTGACAAACAGCTTTCCCGGTTATTAGAAGTAATAAAAAATAACGACGTCTCTGTTCAAACAGGCCGAGAACATATTCGCCGGCAGATCAAAACATGCCGGCTGTCTTTAAAGGGGCTTGATTTCTGGTTCCGATACTTTGAACCGGTGGCTTACCGGAAAATAAATGGCCCTTTGCCTGTGGAATGGGAGAACGAAGTGTTTGAAAAATTCGAGCCCCCCTATAGAAGAGAAGGAGCAGGACTTACGTTAGCCGAACAATACCTCGACGAAGAAACGGTCAGTGGTGATTCCCTTTCAGGTCTTATCACATCATCAGTCAATGCGCTGGCAACATTCAGGGCTGATTCAATTACACAGAACCTCGATTCGCATCATCACTTTTTCCTGGCAAACCGTCTTTATCTGCTCAACCTTGCGGCACTTTACACTACCGGGTTCGAATGTCCTGATACCAGCAGCGTGATTCATGAATTACGATCCATGTTAAAAAAAGTCAAAGAAATATACAGCACATTTGATGAAACTTTCCCATCCATATCACTGTCAAAAGAATACCTTTCACTATATGACAAGGCCATAGTTTTTGTAACCGGCCAGCCTTCACAATTCAGCCTGTTCGACCATTATACTTTTATTAAAGACTACGTCAATCCATTGTTCAGTATGAACCAGCAGTTCATTACCCGGCATAGCGTCGTTACTAAAAACTATAATGACTACTCGCTGAACAATAATTGCAGTTCCATTTTTGACAAATCACTATATGCCCCGCAAAACACCAAAGGCATTTTTTCCCTTGTTGAAGACGAAGCTTTATTAAAGGAAATAAAACAGACCGGCAAATTACTGTTCTATGACCCCCTCCTATCTGCCAATAACTTAAGAAGCTGTGCATCGTGTCATAAACCGACAGAGTATTTTACCGACACTACTCAAACGACATCACTGCAGTTTGACCGTAAACAGCGCCTGGAACGGAATACGCCAACATTGATCAACGTGATCTACAACCACCTGATCATGCTTGACGGAAAACACATTTCCCTGCAGGACCAGGCGAAAGATGTGATGCATAATGAGCAGGAAATGAACAATGACCAGGATGAGTTGCTGAAAAAAATACTAAGCTGTAAAGAATACAAAGTTGCTTTCAAAAAATTCCTGAAATATACTCCCGAGGAAAAAGAGGTGACCTTGAGTCATATTGTTTCTGCCATTACTTACTATTACGCCGATTTCAGCCATTATGCAGCCCCTTTTGACAACGCCATGAATAACAGGCAAACTATTTCAGCGGACGTACAGAAGGGATTCAATCTTTTTATGAGCAAAGCACAATGTGCCACTTGTCACTTTGTTCCGATGTTCAATGGTGTAAAGCCCCCTTACATCGGTTCTGAATTTGAAGTGATCGGCGTACCGGAGGATACCGGATACCATAAACTGAGCCCTGACAAAGGGCGATATAAAGTAAATCCGGCGCATGAGACGATGAATGCATTCCGAACAGGCACTATCAGGAATACAGCTTTTACAAAACCCTATATGCACAATGGCATACTTCAAACGCTGGAACAGGTGATCGACCTGTATGATGCAGGGGGTGGTGCCGGGAAAAAATTAGCAGTGATTAATCAAACTCTTTCTTCAGATTCACTCAGATTAAGTGATCCGGAGAAAAAAGAACTCATCGCTTTCATCCATTCCCTGAATGAAAATATTATTTTTGAAGCGCCTCCTTCTGTTTTGCCAAGATCAGCCAATAAAGAATTAAATAACCGGAAGACAGGGGGCGAATATTAAATTGAGATACGCATTTGCCATATCATCGCTTTTTCTCCTGGTCGTAATATCCGACTCTAAGTGCAGCAAACAAAAGCAGACAGAATACGATATTCCTGACCATGTCACCCCGGAGAACCGGGCATTATTCATTGAAAGAGCAGAGAAGGGAAAGATACTTTACAAACTGTACTGTGCGGATTGCCACGGGATATTTGCCAGGGGCAAGGACAGTATCCCCAATTTTACAAAAACCCAGATAGACAATTACCACGCTACCGCACTGATAGGACTTGATCCGAAAAATCATGCAGTGGCACAGAAGATGAGCAGCGAGCAGATAGATTATGTGGTAACTTTTCTGAGATTACGGAAAGTAAAAAAATAATCACACTTTCAGCTTAATATTTCCCGCAACACCAGCAATGTCCTCATGGTTCCGAAATCATGGATATGTAAAGAATAATATTTCTCATAAGCAAATAACAGGTTCCTGCGAAAATCATGATTTAGCTTTATTGCATCCAGTTCTGCAGGCTGCTGTGTCTTTAATAGCTGAGAAGTGATATGCGCCTGTTTATCTTCGATAAAGTAAGGGTGTGAAGGTACCTGCTGTACAAAACTTCCCTCCTGCAGATCAAGAATACTGTTCATGCCGGAATAATTATCATTTACCCTGAAACCAAAGAAGACCGGCAAATGCAATGCAAAGTATAAAGGGAAATTGGCTGCGACCGTTTCACCGCTTTCATCCAGGTGCATAAACGCATCTTCAGCAAAATGAAAAAGATCCGAATGCTCTTCCGGTTGTTTCAGGCATTTGGTCAGCAGTTCCACCATGAATAAAGCCACAGCGTTTTTCCTGACGTCTGACAAGATATGTTTATATAAATATCCCCACCTGAATTCTTTGATCCGTTGTAATTGCTTTAATTCGCTATGATAAACCACCATATCAAGAATTGCGGTTGGCTGAAACAACGAAGCTTTTCCTGTTCCTTTTTTGGTGGAGGTTCTTACGCCATTTACCAGGTAAGATTGTACACCGAACAATTCTGTAAAAATGGTAACGATCACACTGGTTTCCCCGTACTTAACGGTACGAAGAACAATGCCTTTTGTTTTATGGAGTTTATCGGGCACAATTACCTGCTTATAAAAATGATCTTTGCGGCTGCCGTTTCCTTCTTTGGGGCGCCTGTGCTTCCATCATCACTTACTAATACCAGATAAACGCCTGTAGCTATTTTTCTGCCTTTATAATCACGGCCATCCCATACTGCCTGGCCGCCAAAAGCTCTTGTCTGGTAAACAAGCCTTCCATTGAGTTCAGTGATCTTTACAATGGCGTTGTTCACCAAACCCCGGATACCAATGGTCCCGCTAAAACCAGGCGGAACAGGATTAGGGAACACCAATACCTTTTCATTTACCTCACTGCCTTCTGTAGCTGTACTGCGGAAAGAACAGGTGCCTTTTACGGTAGCGAAATATACTTCTCCGGTTTTCCCGTCTATAGCAACCTTCTTTACGTCATTACTCAACAAAGGGCTGTTCTCTTCTGTAAAATTATAGATGACCTTTTCACCAGTGGCACTGATCAGCCATACACCATTTCTTGTCGCTACCCATTTCCTGTCGGCTCCATCCACAGCAATGCTTCTTACCTCCTGCCCGTTGAATAGATACCCGGCAAAATTTCCCTGTTGTACAATCGGCCATATTGCTTCACAGCCTTGTCCTGTAAATACATCCTGCGTGCATTGAATCACCCCGATACCATTACCTGTACCCACCCAAATAAAACCGTTCTTATCTTTTGCCAGGCAAAACACTTCACCCTCCGGTAAATTACCATTACCGGCACCCTGATAAAATCTTTTCCAGCGATCATCTCCAATATTATCAATATCCGAACCGTGATCGAAACAAAATATACTGGTGGACTTTGCCCCCAGTATCCACTTGTAATTATTATCATCCACTGCGATCTGTGCCAATGCATTTTCTGCCAGCTGAAAAGGAATAGAGAATTTTTTCCAGTTACCATCCGTCTTTCTTACCAGCAAAGGCTGGACAGCGCCGAAGTTGGACACCCATAAATTATTGTCGTTATCAAACGCTAAGCCTGATACACGATAACTTGTGGCATCGCCAACAGCCGGGCCGATCGTATTCTGTTTGAAAATACCAAAAGACCCATCTGCATTTATATGTAATAAACCTCCTCCAAAAGAACCCGCCCATACCGATCCGTCACTTTTATCAACAGTAATAGTAATATAATCCAGTAACGAATCGATCTGAGAATACCGATAGCGGTTGATATTTGTCCAGCTTCCTTCTTTAAAAACAAAAATGCCATTGCCATTATACTGATAATTCCAGGCTTCATTTATTTCGCCGGCTGTACCGTAAAAAGTATTGTTATAAACCGTCATCTCTCCGCTGCCGGTTGCTTCAGGAGAATTAGGTTTATAGTTTTCATAAGAAGATGCGCTGAAATGAGTAAGCCCGCCAAACTGGTCAGCCAGCCAGGGTTCATTATTCACCAATATTGCTTTACGGGGAAATGAGATAGGAGCCAGTTGTGTCAATGTCCTGGCAATTGTTCCATCCGTAGTTAAAAAAACAACCTTACTTTGCAGGTTCACTATCCTTTCACAGAGTGTTATCATTCCGCCTGAAACATTACTGCTAACGATGCTCAATCCATCCGCATAAAACAAACTCCAGTTATTATTATTCAATACGAACAGCGAATCATTTTTCTGCACAATGATCTTACCGGCAAGATCCAAAACATTCTGACAGGCCCCTGTTGATAAACCATTTGTACCACTGACGACCTGCCAGTTTGCATAATTAGCAAGATCGGTTGAATTGATCGCTGCCCTTTTCAACCCTTCATCCGTTGCTGCATAAAAGAAGGCCCCGTTGCCGGCAAACCCATTTACTTTGACCTGGTTACCTCCATTGCCGATAAACCAGGAATCCTTCACTTCGTATTGTTCCCCATCTATTACGATCACACCAAGACCGGTAGAGAGATAATAGTTCTTTTGAAAAGGATAGATATTATTGATCCGTTTATCCCCGATGATGTCATCCCGTTTTATGTCCGGGATATTAATGATATCATTCCGGTAAATGATATCAATATTGCTGTTGTCGTAAGCGATGAACAATTTACCGTTCGTTTCATCATACCTGATAGTGCTGATACCGGTTTCAGCCAGACCCGTAATGCGGCTTAGCCTTTCGATGGAATTATCCGAAAGAGTGACAGTAAATAAACTATAAGGGGTAGCACAATATACTTTCCCCTCACCGCTGGTGACATCGGTTGCGCTATTATAAGGTAAGTGTTCTCTCCACAGACCAATAGGTGGAATGGCTTGCTGGGCAGCGGCATTAAAGAAAAAGGCGATAAGTATCGAAATGACTAACGTTCTCACGGATCAAAAGTATTACAAACGTCCAAATACCATATTGGGCTTTTTTTACGTTTCTTTGCGCATCCGATTCCTGAACAAACACGAACAACACTATGTGGCCCCGATTAGGACAATTTATCCTGAAATACCGAATGGCTCTTTTAGTTATTACTATTGCTCTTACAGGACTTATGGGCTACTGGGCCAGCAAAGTACAATTGAGTTATGAGTTCACAAGGGCTATTCCTACCAATCACCCGGCCAGCATCACGTACCGTGAGTTCAAAAAGAAATTCGGCGAAGATGGCAACCTCCTGGTGATCGGTATCCAGACAAAAGAAGTATTCAAAGAAAAATTCTTCAATGACTATGCTGCCCTTCAGCGCAACCTGAAGCAGGTAAAAGGGGCGGAAGATGTGATCGGTCTTCCTTCGGCCGTCAATCTTGTAAAGAATCCAGAAACCGAGAAGCTGAATGCTGTTACTATTTTCCCTGAAAAAAAGTTGACACAGGCTGAAATTGACAGCGGCGCCGCCATCTTCTTAAACCTTCCTTTTTATCAATCGCTTTTATACAACCCTGAAACCAATGCCTGGCTGATGGGCGTCCGGATCAATAAGACCATCATGAACTCCAAAAAGAGGAATGATGTAACGAAAGATATCAGAACGCTGGCGGAGAATTTTGGCAAAGAAAATAATACAGCTATATACCTGAGCGGCCTTCCTTTTATCCGCACCGAACTTTCTACCCGCATAGCTGACGAGATGCGCTGGTTCCTTTTTGTATCGGTCGTTCTTTCAGCCATCATTCTTTTAGCCTTTTTCCGGTCGGTCAGCGCCATGCTGCTTTCACTTGGCGTGGTGATCATTGGTGTGTTGTTCAGTATGGCAACCATGCACCTGATCGGCTATAAGATCACACTATTAACAGCTCTTATACCACCCCTGATCGTGGTGATCGGGATCCCTAACTGTATTTATTTCTTAAATAAATTTCACACTACCTATAATGAGACCGGCGATAAGAAAGCAGCATTGGTGAACATGGTAGGAAAAATGGGCATTGTTACTTTGTTCTGCAACCTGGCAGCAGCGATCGGTTTTGCTGTGTTTGCACTTACACGCAGTGAGGTATTGAGGGAGTTTGGCGTAGTGGCCGGCATCAACATCATGCTGCTGTTTTTTATTTCACTGATACTTATTCCCGTTGTATTAAGTCTGCTGCCTGCTCCTAAATCCCGGCATATGAAATACCTCGAAAGCCCGCGGCTGAACCGATGGCTTGACAGGCTGGAAATATGGTCGTTGAATCACCGGAGACTGATCTATGGAGTAACTACCGTATTAATGATCGCAGCGATCATTGGTATTTTCAGGTTAAAAAGTGTCGGGTATATTGTTGATGATCTTCCAAAGACCGATAAGATCTATACAGACCTGAAATTCTTCGAACAAAATTTCAAAGGGGTAATGCCGCTGGAAATATTGGTGGACACCAAAAAGAAATACGGTGTTTCCCGGAACCTCAATAACCTTTTGCGCATTGATTCTTTATCCCAATACCTGGTTTCAATGTCTGGGATAGCCAGGCCACTGAGTATTGCTGAGGGGTTAAAATTCGCCAAGCAAGCTTTCTTTGAAGGTGACAGCTTAAATTACTCCATGCCTTCAGGCTATGACCTGCCGGCATTAGCTGAATATTTGAGCTTTAAAAAAGATACGGCAGGGGCAAAGAATTCTTTTGCCAGGCTGGTCTCTTCCTTCATGGACAGCAGCCGCCAACAGGCCCGCATCAGTGTAAGCATGGCCGATGTAGGCAGTGCCCGTTTACCGGGGATACTGGACAGTATTACGCAAAAGGTCAACACCCTGTTTCCAAAGGATAAATATGATGTACAATTGACCGGCACGAGCATTACATTCCTGGAAGGAAGCAGTTTTATCATCAATGGACTAAAAGAAAGTATCCTCTGGGCCTTTTTACTGATCGCCTTATGTATGCTTTACCTGTTCCGGTCATTCAGAATATTACTTTGTTCACTGATCCCAAATATCATTCCGCTGGCCATTACAGCCGGTGTCATGGGTTGGGTAGGCGTGCCGTTAAAACCTTCTACGGTGCTGATCTTTAGTGTTGCTCTTGGTATTGCTATAGATATCACCATCCGGTTCCTTGTCAATTATAAACAAGAATTGCCCCACCAGCAATATGATATGACAAAAACAGTGATCGAAACTATTCATGGTACAGGAATAAGTATCATATATACATCATTGGTTCTGATAGCCGGTTTCGTCATTTTTTGCTTTAGCGGATTCGGTGGCACCCAGGCTCTGGGGTGGCTTACATCCCTGACATTGGTAACAGCCACTTTCACCAACCTGGTGCTTTTGCCCGCCCTCCTGATCGGGCTGGTGCGTTTCAAAAAAAGATAGTTGGTTCTGACCCCTGTAAACAGAATAGTTTTTCTATATTAGTGCAGCATACAGGATAAGTGGTATGTCTGTAATTTCAACGGTCATGCTTTCCTGTTCGTACCCCCTGACAAACTACAAAGGTTTTGGACGTTCACGGTAGTACCCTTTCACGAGGTTACTGTTGTTATTATTTCTATACTTAAACTAACATGCACATGAGAAAACTGCTAGCGCTGCTAACAGCTTTCCTGTTTTTTACAGGTCAGTTGTTTGCCCAGAAAACAATCACCGGGAAGGTGACAGATGAAAAAGGAAATCCTATTCCGAATGCCTCAGTAATGGTAAAAGGTACCAATACCGGTACCGTTTCCAAATCAGACGGAAGTTACTCCATCACAGTTCCTGCTAACGCAAAAGCCCTTGTTTTTTCAGCGGTGGACATGTCTCCGCTGGAAGTAGTATTGGGATCACAGACCACCATCAGCCCATCATTAAAACCAGTTGAAAGTGTATTGGCAGAGGTAGTAGTCGTAGGGTATGGCACACAAAAAAAGAAAGAGGTCACAGGAAGCCTCACTACTGTGAAAGGCGGAGTTACCGCAGATAAACCTGTACAGACTTTTGAACAGGCCTTAGGAGGAAGAGCCGCTGGTGTTCAGGTGACTATACCAAATGGCGTATTAAATTCTCCACCCGTATTCAGAATAAGGGGTACCAACTCTATTTCTTTAAGCTCCTATCCTTTGATCGTAGTAGATGGGATACCAAGTTATACGGGGGACTTTAGTTCCACGGCTGCTTCAGGCAATGCTTTAGGCAGCATTAACCCTAATGACATTGAAAGCATTGATATTGCCAAAGATGCTGCTTCTACAGCTATCTATGGAAGCCGTGCTGCTAATGGTGTTGTTTTTATCACTACCAAAAAAGGTAAAAATGGAAAAGCCAGGGTTTCCTATAATGGCTGGGTAAGTTTTACGAATGTTTTTGGTCTTCCCGACCTGTTGAATGCTTCAGAATACCTGAGCTTCAAAACTTCGGCGGTTGCTAATAATCCGACAGCCTCTTCAATAGTTTATTCTTCAGTGAATGGACCTGACGGACAACCGACAGATACCAAATGGTCAGATTATATTTACCGCCAGGGCTTTTCTCATAGCCATAGCCTGAATGTTTCTGGTGGCAGTGATAATACTACTTATTATTTTTCTGCAGGATACACAGATCAGGAAGGCATCCTGAAAAAAAATGATTTCAAAAGGATGAACACCCTTTTGAATGTTGATAGCCGCGTCAGTAAGATATTCTCAGTGGGCGGTAAGCTGGCTTATTCCAACGAAAAGAACCTGGCAGCTACCACATCAGGTTCTTTGAATGGGTCTGCATTTAATACTGGTGGTCTTGGCCGCCTGGCCTTTGTATTACCTCCTATCATCAGCCCTTATAAAAACGATGGTACTTATAACATAAACGGAGCTGCAATTGGCAGTGCAAACATTGCGGGTATTTCTTCTTTGTCTTATTATAACCCGGTAGTGCCCCTGGATCTGAGCCGCTCCAACAGTGAGAACAACCGCATCCAGGCAAATGCCTATGCGCAATTAAAGCCATTTAACTGGCTTACTTTGAAAACCGCTTATGGTATCGACTATTTGCTGGTGGACAATGATATCTTCTGGACACCGGTTTCTGCCGACGGGTATAGCTTTAACGGATATGCATGGGCTGGCGCCGAAAAATATAAAACATCACTTTGGACCAATACCGCACAGTTCGAATATTCTTTCCTGCAGAAACACAATGTAAACCTGTTAGTAGGTAATGAGCAGCAAAGACGTACTTCTTCCGGCTATGGCATCCAGCGCCAGGGCCTTTCGGATCTTGCGTATAATGTAGTGCAGGCCGGTTTTACTACCAACAACCCCGCCGATCTGGTCTTGGGTGAGAACTATCTTCTTTCCACTTTTGGAAGATTGAACTACAATTATGCAGGAAAATATTTCCTGAGTGGTAATGTACGCCAGGATGAGTACTCTGCTCTGGGTGTAAAGAAAGGAACCTTCTGGGGAGCTTCTGCCGGCTGGGAAATTAATAAAGAAAACTTCTGGGCTTCTGCAGGATTAAATAATGTATTCTCCAGTTTCCGCATCAGGGGTAGTTATGGCAAAGTGGGTAATATTGGAGGTATAGGCGACTATACTCCTTATTCTACTTTCGGATCCGGACTTTACGGAGGTTCTGCTACGCTTGCATTCTCCTCTGTAGGAAATGACAAATTGCAATGGGAAACCAGTAAGAAAACAGATATTGGTTTTTCTTTTGGCCTTTTCCGCGACAGGCTCACTGCTGAGTTCGCCTATTATAAGAATGATATTGATGGTTTGATCCTGAATGTACAGCAGTCGCCTTCTACAGGGCTTCCTTCCAGCCCTCCGCAGAACATAGGTTCTATGTACAACAAAGGTGTAGAATTGACCCTGAATGCCACTCCTATCAGTAATAAAGATTTTAACTGGACAAGTTCTTTCAATATTACATTTAATAAAAACGAAGTGACCTCCCTGGCTCCGGGTCTGCCCTACATCCTGACATCTACATCAGGCCTGGAAACAGTAAGCCGCACAGAGCCGGGATATTCTCTCGGTTATCTCTGGGTGATCAGGACAAATGGGGTTGATCCTTCAACCGGTAAAAGGGTATTCGTCAATTCTGCCAATACCAATGTTTACTACCAGTATTATGCCCCCACCGGCACTTACAATTACTCTACCCAGCCCGACGGAACCGTAAGGTATATCAGCCCAACCAACGCTACGGCTATTTCTCAGGCCGCAGATGCTGTGATGTATGCCAACACGCAGCCAAAACAATATGGCGGATGGGATAATACCTTCCGGTATAAAAACTTTGACCTGAATGTACTGGCTACTTATCAGCTCGGCTTCTATGTCTATTATGGAAGTAATGCCGGCTTGCATGATCAGCGTTGGTGGAATAATGACCGTGATGTGTTGACTCAGGCATGGTCAAAACCCGGAGATGCCAATAAGCTGTATGCAAGACCTGTCTATGGTGATAACGTATCAAACGGTTCTGCTATGCCGATGGATATAAATGTGTTCAAAGGCGATTTTGTAAAACTCAGAAGTATTTCAATTGGCTACTCATTGCCAAAAGAAATTCTGGGCAAAGCCAAGATCAGCAGCCTCAGGCTCTATGTCAGCGGCCAGAATTTAGCCATTATTTCAAAATATCCTGGTCCCGATCCTGAAGTTTCATCTAATGGAAATACGACAACCGGCCAGGGTGTTGACAGAAATACTGCCGCTAATGCAAGGACGATCCTGATCGGTCTTAATGTGGGCTTTTGATAATCTATAACTGTAAAAACGATTACAATGAAATTAGTTTATAAATATATTTTACTGGCAGGGGTGGGAATGGTTTCCCTGAACTCCTGCAAACGGGAATTATTAAACCCCGTTCCGCAAACATCCATTACTGACGCTTCCGCATTCAGTACTGTCTCACGTATTCAATCACAATTATTATCGCTGTACGGCGCTATGAAAGGGGGTGGATACTATGGCGGCAGGTTTGTGATATATGGAGATATCAGGGGCGAGGATTTTCTCAATGAAACATCTAACCTTGTTACCGGCTCTGATGTATGGGCGCTCAACCCGACCAACAGTGCTACAGCTGTGCTGGGTCTCTGGTCACAGGCATACTATACCATCAATGTATGTAATGTATTCCTGGACGGTATGGCTGCCGGAGGTTCTAATGTGGTAGGAGCCGCTTTAGCCGCTAACTATATTGCAGAAGCAAAGCTGATAAGGGCGATAGCTTATTACAGCCTGCTGCAGCATTATGCCCGGCCTTATGCAGACGGCGCCGGCAGCAAACCCGGTTTGCCATTAAGGCTTACCGGGATCAAAGGAACAGGAGCCTCGGACATGGCCCGCAGTACTGTTGCTGAAATATACACACAGATCTTAAAAGACCTGAATGAGGCAGAGACAGGATTGCCCCTGACTTATTCAACAGCCGCCAACAATACCACAAGGGCTCATCGCAATACTGCTATTGCATTTAAGACAAGGGTATATTTAAGCATGCAGCAATATGCTAACGTAATAACTGAAGCAAACAAAATTGTATCTGCTGCAGCTCCTTTTACTTCTGCAACAGGTGTGACACATGCCTTGCAGGCCGATATTACAAACGTGTTTAAAACTCCCTACACCACAAGCGAGTCCATTTTATCAATGCCGATGACCAGCACCTCGGGAGACAATCCGGGTACACAAAATCAGCTTGCCTACTATTATTCTAAAGTGGTAGGTACAGGAGAATATTCTTTGAACCCTGCAGGTATTATTGCTGATGCGGGCTGGACAGCTACCGATAAGAGAAGGACCTTCATATCTGTGACCAGCGGAAAACCGTTCTTGAACGGCAAATACACGGTTGGCTCACCTTATACCGACTGGGCCCCGGTGATCCGTTATGCAGAAGTAATGCTGAACCTGGCTGAAGCAAAGGTCCGTACTACCAATACGGTGGATGCACAGGCAGTGGCTTTGCTCAATGCCGTTCGCAACAGGTCTGATGCGACCACTACATTCACAGTGGCCAGTTTTGCTACTGCTGCCGACCTGATCAATGCGATACTGAAAGAAAGAAGAATAGAATTCCTTGGCGAAGGTCTCAGGAACAACGATCTGATGAGATTGCTGCAGACAATTCCTGCCAAAGGAACAGCGCAGTCCAAATCGCCTACAGATGTGGGTTATATATGGCCCATTTCAGCTACCGAACTTAATTTAAATACGCTTATGACCGATAATTGATAGTTCAGTCATGTAAGTTCTTTTTTAAGAAAGCCACCTGTTCAGGTGGCTTTCTTATTGTAGCAATATGCCCGCAAAAACCGGCAAATACCTCTCATCCTTCATTATTATCGCCAAACTAGCTTATATACCGCTCATACAGAAATAAACATACAGTCTTGTAAACTAATCTCCCCGGTTGCTGTTATTTTTCCTTTAGGGGACCATTCATGCAGCAATAAAAACGGCTGGGTTGTCCTAAAAAATGGTTAAGGTTTTTTAATTAATGCTTGGGTGAAATTTATGTTTCCGATAACTTTACGGTTTCCGTCCCTCATTAATGAAGACTGTAATACGACGCTTCACCGGTTCACATGAGATAACTGTCAACTCTTTTTTTTATTACTAAAACTAAAAATGCAAATGAGAAAATTGCTACTCATGCTAACGGCATTTCTGTCGATGACAGGCTCGCTGCTGGCACAGAAAACCATCACCGGAAAGGTGATAGATGACAAAGGCAGTCCGCTCGCCAATGTATCTGTAGTTGTAAAGGGTACCTCCACCGGTACTGTTACCAAAGCGGATGGAACTTACTCACTGACTGTTCCTTCAAGTGCCAGGGTCCTGGTATTCTCTTCGGTAGACATGGAATCTGCAGAAATGAATATCGGTTCACAAACCAATATCAGCGTAACACTGAAAAATGCCGACAAGTCGTTAACTGAAGTGGTAGTAACAGGCTATACCAGAGAAAAGAAATCACAGTTTGTCGGCTCTGCAACTTTACTTAGTTCGAAAGTAGTAGAAACTGTTCCCGTCGGGGCTTTTGACCAGGCCCTTCAGGGACGTGCGCCGGGCTTGCAGGTAACGTCCGGTTCCGGGCAACCAGGTACAAGTGCCGTGGTTACTATCAGAGGCGTAAAAACGCTTAACGGAGCGGTAACCAGCCAACAACTTCAGCCATTGTATGTAATTGATGGTGTGCCATTCCCGGCTTTTGATATGGCTACCATAAATCCCAACGACTTTGAGTCAATCACTGTTTTAAAGGATGCCTCTGCCGCCGCATTATATGGCGCCCGTGGTGGTCTTGGCGTTATTGTCATTACAACAAAAAGAGGAAAAGCCGGCGCTACAAACATAACTTATCGTACTCAGGTAGGATTTACAGATCCTCCAAACTGGAACAAGTTTGACTTGATGAATACTTCTGAAATCCTGAAGTATGAAGAAAGACTTGGAATGGCAGGTTTTACTACTAATACTCCAGGATGGGTTTATTCAAAAAATAATCCTGCTTACGCCGGCCTCCCCGCAACCTCCCCGGTTAGCACTCCTTATTCGGCGTCTCAGGCACGTTATGATTTCATGCTTGATAGTATTGGTAAAATCAATATGTATTACCCGGACATACTTTTCAGAAGGGGTGTTTCTCAAACACATGAGATCAATGTTAGTGGCGGAGCGGAAAAAACACGGTTCTTTTTATCCGGAGGATATTTTGATCAGAAAGGTACTGACCTGAGTTCTCGCCTGAGAAGATATACCACAAGATTCAACTTAGACTTTACAGCTGATAAGTTTAGCGTTCAGTTCAACAACGCTATGGGGTATTCTATTACAAATTACTCTGAAGGCGAATGGCTGGGCAATAGTGCCAGAAACTCTTTCCAGATGGCCTGGAGGGCAAAACCTTATGAAAATCCATACAGGGCTGACGGATCGCTGATCTATGGCGCCAGCACAAGTCTTGCGTTAAAGCAGATAGGGAATGTGCTTGAAGGAATTGATAACTCTTTATTAAGGCAAAACCAGATCAAGATCAACTCTTCTCTTACATTAGCTTACAAGTTGCTCCCGTATATTACATTAAAGAATACGGTTGGTTTAGATTTGGCTGATGATAGATGGCAGCGATTTATTAATCCGGCATCTTACATCGGAAGCCTTCAGTCACTTGGAGCTTCGGGAATTAATTCTGAGGCCTACAAGCTAAATGCACAGCTGATCAATACTTCTGCAGCTATTTTTAGTAAGAGATTTGGTAACATGCACGACGTAGAAGCAGGTGCTTACTTTGAAGTTGTTAGGGGTTATCAGAAAGCTCTTGGTTTTACAATGTATAATCTTGATCCTCGTCTTAGCCAGACTGGCCAAAACGCCGGGCCCCTGCCAATAGCACAAACTCAACAGTTTGCGACCAGCGCCAAATCAGAATTCGGCATACGTTCATATTTTGCGACTGCCCGGTACACTTACAATAACAAGTATACGGTCAATGCAAATATCCGCCGGGATGGAACATCCAGAATCCTTAACGACGCCAATAAAGAGATCACAACATGGTCAGCGGGGCTTATATGGAATGCAATGGAAGAAGGCTTTATGAAGAGCCAGGGTATTCTTACTGATTTAAAATTAAGAGCCTCTTACGGAGCTGTGCCTAATATTGGAAGTATTTCTACAGGGGCATACGGAGGTGGTGGTGGCCTGGTCAATGTGACTAATTACCTTGGGCCACAATTACCTTCTTTCGGGTCTGCTCCTTATGCAGGATCAACTCTGACGGGACAGGCGCCTACAACTCCGGGTAACCCTGAATTAAAAATTGAAACAGTCCAAAAACTGAACATCGGTACTGATTTCTCACTTTGGAAGAACAGGGCAAGATTTATTGTAGATGTGTATAATGAGAAAACGGTAGATCTTTTTGTAGCAAATGCATTACCTGCAACAGCTGGTTTTGGCAGTGGCTTTACAACACCGATAAATGGCGGGGTAATGACTAATAAAGGTATCGAGATGTCGGTATCAGTTGACGTAGTAAAAAATAAAAACGTCGATGTTACCATTGGTATTAACCATGCCATTAACAAAAATAATATAGAAGATCTGGGTCAAGTCACAGAAATTCCGTCAGGTACATTTATCCTCCGTGAAGGTTTGCCATACGGATCTCATTACGCTCTGCATTACTTAGGTGCTGATCCGGCAACAGGAAGGCCTATGTATTATAAACAAGATGGCACAACAATCACTTATACATCTTCTGAAGCTGGTCTGTTTGCAACATTCGGGACTTTTATTCCCAAGCATGTTGGGGGTTTTACGGCAGACATCCGGTTTAAGGCTATTACTGTTAGTGCTTTATTCTCTTACCAGTTTGATGTATCAAGGTATAACAACATAGAGAATTGGATCACAAGAGGCATTACCGGGTATCATTCAGCAGTAAATGCTTCCAGAAGATTATTAACAATGCAATGGCAAAAGCCTGGTGATAATGCACTTTATCAGTCGCCTGCTTATGACCGGGGGTTCACCTCTTCAGATATCTCCGATGCAAAATTTCTGCGTTTCAGAAACCTGAATGTGGCTTACAACATTCCGCAGCTTAACATCATGAAAACAAAAATCATTAGATCGGCTAAATTCTATGTTCAGTTGCAGAATATTGCCATCTGGAGCCCTTGGAAAGGACCTGACCCGGAAGACAACAATAACATCAGTTTAAATGAGTTCCCGAATCCAAGAATGTTTGTAACGGGAATTGATATTAATTTTTAATATTAAATGAGCCCAAAAATGAGATATATAAATAAACTGTTTCTTTCATCTTGCCTGCTGATTACTTTCTTTTCCTGCAAAAAGGTGATTGAAATACAGGAAACAGACCTCATAGCAGGTGATGTTGCCCTTAAAACCGTTGCCAATAATGAATCGGCAATAATAGGTGCCTATTCGGCCATGCAAACAGAAATGGGGATACTGCTTAATTCTACTTTCTCGGATGAAGTAAAAGTTGCCGAGTTCTATAATGCGGGTACTACCCACGAATGGCAATATGGATCTACTGATGTGGGCATCAGGGATAACTATACGGCAATGACGCCCTACTATAGAATTGTGGACCGTGTTAACAGAGTTCTCGCAGTAGTTGCGACAGCAGACTCTACAAGAGCAGGTGATAATGTGCTGCGTTCGAGGCTGAGAGGTGAAGCTTTGTTTATGCGGGCATTTTCACATTTCGAATTGTATAAATACTACTGTGGCAATTATGATCCCAACGGGCTGGCTATGCCTTATATGGAAGCTTCGTCTATAACGCCTGTTGCCAGGATTAAAATGGGCCTTTACTTCCAAAAATTAATTGCTGATGTCAGTGAGGCTAAAAACCTTTTACCTAATAACCTGACGGATATCCGCCGGGCAACAAAACTGGCAGCAAGTGCATTACAGGCAAGGATCGCCTTGTATATGAAAGACTGGGCCAACGCCATCACTTACACAACTGAGTATATTAATGGTGTCCCCCTTGCCAGTATTGCAACTTTCCCTGGCATTTGGACAGACGCGAATTCCAATGAACTGGCATTTAAATTAGAACGTACTGCCTCCGTTGGCGGCAGAATCGGCTCTTTGTTTCGCAATACAGGCTCGCCTGGCCCTCCGGTTGTGATTGGTACCGTTGTATGGAAACCATCGGATAAATTATATAATAGCTATGACCAGGTTAATGATGTCCGATTTGCCAGCTATATCAAAAATGAGCCATTGTTGACAGCAGGTGGCAGGGACCCACGCATTATTCAGAAATACACTGGCTCTGGTTACGGAACGACAAACGAAAATGTGGCACATGCCAAAGTTTTTCGAACAGGTGAAATGTATTTGATACGTGCAGAAGCGTATGCCGAGCAAAACAACCTGGCTTCCGCTACCGCAGATATTAATGCTTTACGCGCTGCCAGGATAAATGGTTATGTTGCTATAGGTACTTATGCATCAAAAGATGCGGCTATTACTGATATTCTTCTGGAAAGATTCAAAGAACTGGCCTTTGAAGGTCACCGTTTCTGGGATTTGAAAAGAAGAGGGCTGCCTGTACAAAGGCTCGCCTCAGATGCTCCGACAACGACAGCCACAACGTTACCTGCCAATGATTTTCGCTTTCTGCTTCCAATTCCGAATGTAGAATTACAGGCAAATCCATTACTGGAACAGAATCCTGGCTATCAATAATAGATATACCAGCAAAAAAACTAATAAAAAGGAGATCAATATGATCTCCTTTTTTTATAAATTATATACAATGACACCCAGGATAACTGTTATACCTTCATATGTAAATTTACGGTCGGGGGGTCACCGTCATTTGCCACTCAAAATACCGTCAAATGACGGTATTGAAATTCCGCTATTTGACGCTTGTCTGGTATAGCTGTTTCCTGCGACATTTGATTTCTTAGCCGTTCACAACATGACAAGCCGTATTATCTGCATTCTCGCCGTTATCCTATCACCTTATACCGGATTTGTTCAGGATTCTGTTCAGTTAAAAAAAATTCCTGCTGATTATCCCGCCAAAATATCCACGCATGCTGTCTGGTTTGAAAAGAAACTAAATAAATCTTCTGAAAAAGCGCTACAGCAAATGATGCGCTTAGAGGAAAAAATGAAACGCAGGCTGGCGAAAACAGATTCTCTTAAGACAAAGGAACTGTTTGGAAATGTCAAAGAAAAGTACAAAGAGTTTGAACAGCGTTTGCAAAGCGGACTTTCAGGCAAACAATATATTCCTTCCTTAGACACATTAAGCACTTCCCTAAGATTTCTGCAACAAACCCCCGGAGGTATTTCCGGCATCAAAGACCATGAGCAAAAACTGAAATCGGCTATTGAAAAAGTAAATGACCTGGAAACCCGGTTTCAGAGAGCAGAAGAAATAAGAAAGTTTCTTAAAGAGAGAAAACAATTTCTGAAAGACCAGTTAGGTCAACTTGGGTTCGCTAAAGAATTAAAGAGACTGAACAAACAGGTTTATTATTATAGTGAACAAATGAATGAATATAAGGCCCTGCTGAAGGATCAAAAAAAAGCAGAAAGAAAAGCCCTTGAATTATTATGCAAGACGAATCTGTTCAAGGATTTTATGCGGAAGAACAGTATGCTGGCATCCTTATTCAGAATGCCCGGCGATCCGAATGATCCCGTTGCACAAGCCAACCTTGCAGGACTTCAAACAAGGGCACAGGTGAATAATCTCATACAGCAACAGATCGCAGCAGGCGGTACGAATGCGCAGGCACAGTTTCGCCAAAACCTGCAGGAGGCCCAGGTCAAGCTGAATGAGCTAAAAGACAAAGTGCTGAAACATGGCGGCGGAAGCAGCGATACAGAAATGCCGGAAGGATTTAAGCCCAACAATCAAAAGACAAAGAACTTCTGGCAAAGATTAGAGTATGGCACCAACGTGCAGACACAAAAGGCAACTAATTTCTTTCCTGTAACAAGCGACATTGGACTGTCTGTTGGTTATAAGCTTAATGACAAAAGCATAATCGGTGTCGGAGCCAGCTATAAAATGGGATTAGGCACAGGTTGGAATAACCTTCAGTTAACTAATCAGGGAGTTGGCCTCAGAAGTTTTATTGACTGGAAAATAAAAGGCAGTTTTTGGATCAGTGGTGGGTATGAGCAGACTTATAAAACAGCGTTCAGTGATTTTGACCAGTTAAGAAATCTCAGTTCATGGCAGCAGAGCGCATTAGTGGGCTTAAGTAAAGTCGTATCGCTTAAGACGAAGTTTTTTAAGAAAACTAAAGTGCAGTTACTGTGGGATTTTTTAAGCTACGAACAGCTGCCAAGAACACAGCAGGTGATATTTAGAATCAATTATAATCTGAACTGAATTAAAAAAGCTACATATGAGAAGAGTTATGCTTTTGCTTACAACAATAACCATCCTTACTATAGACTTATTCGGGCAGGCAGACATAAAGCAGGCAACTCAGGAGCTCGTTAAACTCCCAGTACCACCAACTCCGGAAGCTGCAGCACTGGGTAAGTTTGGCGACATCCCTGTTGGCCTTAGTACAGGCATACCCGATATTTCGATTCCTATTCATCAATATAAAGACCCATTGAAGAAGCTTGATTTCTCAGTTGGATTAAGCTATCATGCCGGCGGGCATAAAGTAGAGGACATGCCTTCAAGTTGTGGATTAGGATGGGCGCTGAATGCAGCTGGAATGGTAACAAGAACGGTAAACGGACTTCCGGATGACCAGTTGTGGGGCTATCTGAGTACTGATAGCCTGCCTTCCTTCTATACACAACCCGGGGAAAATTTTCATTATGTGAGTGGCGTAAGTGGAACAATAGGCACCCACATTGCAATTACAAAAGATGAAGACGTGAATGGATGGTTTCGTGTTAAAGACATTCAGGATCGATACAAAGACGGTGAAGCAGATATGTTCAGCTTCAATGTTGCTGGTTTGTCCGGAACTTTTTTTATTAAAAAAAATTTACAGGCACAACTACTTACTCAGGCAAATGTTTCGATTACCATTGATACTACTCAGACCAGCTATTATGTTTCGATAAACGGCTTTACAATTAAAGATAAAAATACCGGCATTTCATACTATTGCGACTTAAAGGAATTGACTATTCCCAGCAGTATTAGTGTTTCCACGCAATATGGTATGGATCCATATTCTGTATTACCTTCTTACACCAGCACATGGTTTCTCACTAAAATCAAATCTGCAGATGGATTGGATAGTATTAAACTAAATTATATTAATGGAAATACATTAAGTTATGAAACCGGGTTTGCCGAATCAAAAACCTGCGAAATTATTGGAACACAATTTAACTGTAGCGAAAGCCAGTATTCCCACACATTAATACAAATCTACTCTAAACATCTTCGCTCTATTGAGTTGCCGGATAATACAATAATGACCTTCCTTTACAATTTTACAAGGCTTGATTTTGCCGGTGATTCTGCCCTTACTTCAATTGAAATAAAAAATGGGGATTTCAAAAAGACTTTTAACCTGTCATACGACTATTTCGTCAGTCCCTACTGCTCGCTTCCGGAAGCAGCTTGTTCCGTTTACGGAAGTGCAAACGATTACTATAAACGTTTGAAACTGCTGAAAATTCAGCAGAGCAATGGAACCGATACACTGCCGTCCTATAGATTTGAATATAATCCGACACAGTTGCCTACAAGAAAATCGATGGCACAGGATTATTGGGGATACTACCGGGGAGGCATTAGCACGTCATTGATACCCTATGTAAAATTCCCGCTGTATCCCAATACCTCAGGTGCTATTGGATTTGCAAACAGGGAGCCTTCTGAAGAATACATGAAAGCCTGGATTCTGGAAAAAATCATTTACCCTACGGGAGGATATACAAAGTTTCAGTATGAGATTAATAAAGCATTTGGCGATTATTACAATATTAATGAGGATCGTGATACAGGATGGCTTTCGCAGGCTCATTACAACCAGTATCAGTCATTGGCATTTACAAACAGGGATGATGAAGATGTTGATTTTACTTTCAAATTATATGCAGACACATCGTCAAATGGAGGACCGCAGGAACCTTGGGGGTGCAACTTCACTTACACGATCAAAAGCACCGATAATGCTGTAAATACTGAAATTACTGCTACAATTGAGGAGTTTCTGAATGGATATACAGCTACAATCACATTACCTCTGAACAAAACATATCAAATTAAGTTTACGAGTGAGTGCGGCTCCCTGCCGGCTACCTATTACATGGATATCTTTTATCAGTATAAAATTATTCCGCTTGACAGACCTATAGGAGGCCTAAGGGTAGCCAGAACTGAAGACTACGATGGCTTTACTTCACAGCCGGTGGTGAATAACTACACGTATCTTCGGGCAGATGGTCATTCTTCAGGAGAATATCAGAATCTCCCTAATTATAATTATTACTATTCTACCCTGAACGAATGGGATCGTGATCCTGACGGCAATCTGCTTTTTTCCTGTCATCCAAGATATTTTATCAACAGAACCAGTACTCCCAGCCAGGCCTTAAGCTATTACCGGGGAAGCCCGGTTATTTACAAGCGGGTAAAAGTTGATAAAACTAACAATAATAAAAGCAATGGCTATTCGGTAAATGAATTCAGCACTTTCGCAAGTACGCAGGTAATTACCAACGACTATCCTTTTGTGCAAAAGCAGGACCTGGAATGGCGACAAGGGTTGCCGCTAAAAGACTCGGTATTTACATCTTCCGGCCAACTGGCTCAAACATCAGAAAACGAATACACATATATCGAAACAATGCCCGCAAATGGCTACGGCAGAAACCTGATTACAAGTATGATTCAAAATGATGATGCCAGCACACAGAATAATTTTGTGTATGGAGCAAGAGCCTATTACTACATGTCAGGCAGATCCGAATTGAAGAAAACCAGATCAAGAACTTTTAAAGGATCGGATTTCATTGAATCGGTAGTGGAATATGCCTATGATCAATCCAATTTCCTGCTGACAAAACAGAAAACGACAAACAGTATTGGAGATACCCTTGAGAGCAGGCTCTATTACCCCGCCAACTATAACAGCACCGGGCTTCCCTATAATGTTGCCGGATACAATGGTGAGGCAGAGGTTGTTTCAAAAGAAGACTGGATAAAGAAAGGAAGTACTTGGTTTCTGCGAAGTGCAACTGCAAGCGACTACCAGGTATTCAATTCCATTGTACGGCATAGTAAAGCTATCTTGACTGAAACCTCTGAAATCTTAAATCAGTCTGTGGTCGGCACTTTTAATCCAAGTCAGTTAAAAAGACATGCTAGCTTTACAGATCAGGTTGAAATTTCGAAATACTCCAGTGATGGTCGTTATACTGAGGTAAAACCGAAGAATAGTTTTATTACATCATTTATCTGGTCGCCATTTAAAAGCAATCCTGTTGCTCAGGTTGTCAATGCAGCAGAAACAAACATCGCTTTTACAAGCTTTGAAACAGAGACAAAAGGCAACTGGACATATTCTGGTTCAGAAACAACACATCCATCAGCTCCCACTGGTAAAAGTGGGTATAGTCTTGCCGCTGGAAATATTACAAAATCAGGACTTTCTTCAGGCGCCACTTACATTGTCAGCTACTGGAAAAGAGATAGTGCAAGTACAGTAACAGTAAACAGCAGCAGCGGGACTGACGTGATCACAAAGAATGGTTGGAAACTGATCACTCATGAGATAACCGGAACAACATCCGTCACGGTTTCAGGTACTGCATATATTGATGAACTGCGGCTTTATCCCAAAGGAGCGCTGATGACTACTTATACCTATTCGCCACTGATAGGCATGACCAGCCAGTGCGATGCCAATAACCGGGTCATATATTATAACTACGACAGCTTCGGACGGCTCAAACTGGTGAAAGATCAGGACGGAATGATCCTGAAACGGGTAGATTATAAATACCAGGCAACCTATCAGCAATAACACAATAAACCCATCCGGATGAAAAGAGGCATATATACCGTTGTGATATTAACAGGCTTCCTGTCGTTCAGGAATGCCGCATCTCAGCAAACCGCTCCTTCTGCATACAACAGCAATACCAAAATAAATTATATACGGGCATGGGATGCTATGGCCCCCATAAGCCATGCAGATACTATACTGACCAGGTATGCGAAAGATGTAAAGCAGGCCACACAGTATTTTGATGGATTGGGGCGCCCTATTCAAACTGTTGTACGAAAGGGGTCCATAATCACTGGTAGCAGCGCATTGGACCTCGTAAGCCCTGCTGTTTATGATGAGTTTGGAAGAGAGTCAGTCAAATATCTTCCCTTTGCAGCCAATAATACAGGCGGCAATACTTCCCTTAGCGACGGGCTGTTTAAACTCAACCCTTTTCAGCAAGACTCTGTTTTTAACAAAGGCATGTTCAGTGATGAGACCTGGTATTATAGCAAGACCGTCTTTGAAGCTTCTCCGTTAAACAGGGCATTGGAAATCTATGCGCCGGGAAATAACTGGGCGGGCACTTCAGGACAAAGCAGCGAGGCTAACCGAAGAGGTGTAAAGATGAAGTATTGGATAAATACCACTACCGACTCTGTACGGATATGGACAGTGACAGACGTGGCCAACACATTTGGAACTTATGCGACCAGCAGCGCTTATGCAGCCGGGCAATTGTACAAAAATGTAACTGCCGATGAACATAATAAACAGGTGATCGAGTTCAAGGACAAAGAAGGTAAAGTGATCTTGAAGAAAGTACAGTTATCGGCTGATGCTGATACCGGAACAGGCAAAGGACACCACGGCTGGCTATGCACCTATTATATCTATGATGATCTGAACAATCTTCGCTGCGTCATTCAGCCGGAAGGGGTAAAGACGCTGGCTGCCAATAGCTGGAATATGAATTACAGTAGCGGTGTGTTACTGGCCGAACAGTGCTTCCGCTATGAATATGACGGCAGGCAACGGATGATCATGAAAAAAGTGCCCGGCGCAGGCATTGTGTATATGGTTTACGATGTACGTGACCGGTTAGTGATGACGCAGGACTCCCTGCTGCGTGCGGCGTATAAATGGCAATATATAAAATACGATGACCTGAACCGTCCCGATAGTACCGGCCTTATCACCGATAACAGCTACTACAATAATGCCCCTTATCACCGCAACCTGGCACAAAGCAGTACCGATTACCCGAAGGTCACGAGCTATACTAATGAGGTACTCACACAAGCATTTTATGACAACTATACATGGCGCAGCAGCGAAGGCAATCCTTTATCTGCAACAAGAAACACCACTTACGACAGCTACTTTGAGACGGCCAGTAACACGGCCTGGCCATATCCACAGAGCGCCACTGTACAAAGCAGCCAGCTTAACGGAATGGTGACAGGCACCAAAGTAAAAGTATTGGGTACGGGTACTTATTTATATACAGTCAGTTTTTATGATGATAAAGGAAGAGTGATACAGGTGCATTCACAAAACATCAGTACCGGAACAGATATTGCAAACACCCAATATAGCTGGGCTGGGCTTCCGTTGCTCAGTATGGTAAAACACGAAAAGGCTGGCAGTAATACGCAAACAAGCATTGTGCTCACCAAAACTACATACGACAGCCTGTGGCGGGCAGTAAAAACAGAGAAGAAAGTAAGCAATACGAAGGTGAACAGCGGCGATATTCCCGGCAGTTGGACCACCATCAGCCTGCAGGAGTATGATGCTTTAGGTCAGTTGAAGAAAAAGATTCTCTCCCTCTCAGGGGGAGCCGGAGGGGGCCCATTGGAGACACTGGAGTACGACTACAACATCCGCGGATGGATGCTGGGAGCCAATCGCAACTATGCAAAGAATACTGGCAGTACCACGAACAACTTTGGTTTTGATTTAGGGTACGA
>JAEUVK010000176.1 GCA_016787135.1 Chitinophagaceae bacterium
GCCATGGCGTAAAATTTAATAGACCCCGTCAATAGCATTATCCGAAACACTGATCCCGGAACGATAACAAGAGAATCACTTGGCTTCGGCTGAAACTATTACAAATATTTACTATTAGTTTGTGTCGGGTATTGACGCTACTGAACAATACAAAAACCGCAATAGGCAACTGATGAAAATCACTGTTTTAAAAATCGGGGAGTTTAGTTTCATGCTTATATTTATGTGTTAGCAGACATAATATGAGAACCATTCGTAACATACAGATAATTTTATTTTGGACAGTTTTCCTTGCCCTGACTTCTTGCAAATTTGGCAATAAGAAAAGTGAACCTGTTTGGAGCGACTTGCCAAAAGTTACAAATTTGGACAACTTAAAGCAAACAGACTTTGTTATTACATTGGAAAATCCAATTTCAGAAAACAAAAACATCATTTATGCACCTGCATTTTTATATGCGTGGGACAAAATAAAAGAACAACTTAAATTCCCAATACTTGTTGACAGCACAAACTCTACTGACTTCAACCTTTTAAATAAATCTACATCGCATCAAAGTTCATTGACCGATAAAGAGTATTCTGTAACAGCCGAAATTGTTGGCGGTACAATTATTGCAAAAGCATTTTTTAACAAGACACTTCCATTTGAAACAAAACTTCAAGTATTTGACGAGCCAATAAATTTTGACACGACAAAGGTTTCTGCATTTGGAATGTATTATTACAACGAGGACGCAATAAAATTTACCCAAATCCTCTATTACAAAGACGACAATAATTTCATTTTAAAACTTGCACCTAAAGACAATCAACACGAAATTATTTTAGTAAAAGGGCTTGACAAATATCAAACATTGAGAGATGCAATTAAACTCACTAATGACCTTTTAGCCCAGGGGAAAAAAGAGCAGACAAACAGTAAGTTGTTATGGAAATATCAAATTGTACACGAAGATATATTTGCAATACCTGCAATTAAATTCAATATTAAAACAAACTATAAAAATATTGAGGGGCAGGGCTTTTCAACAGGCGACAATAAAAAACATTCAGTTGAAGTGGCGTATCAACGGACAGGATTTATTTTGAATGAAAATGGTGCAGTCGTTGAAAGTGAAGCAGTAGCAATTGCCGACTCTGCAAGTGCTGAACCAATTATTACTCATCCAAAGAAAATGATTTTTGACAGACCGTTTTTAATAATTATAAAACAGGCAGACAAAACAAATCCTTACTTTGTAATGAAAGTGGCAAACGCAGAACTACTGACGAGAAAATAACGGCTGCTAACATGAACTGTGTAAAAAACCAGGCAAAAATCTGATCTTTTTAAGTTCTACTGTCCCACCCTAAAAATTTAACTACTAAAAACCGTCAACGACTCGGACATATACGGCCCGGTTGTAATAACACAAAGAACGGCGCAAATATCTTACCTGAACCGGAATCAACTATGCCCATCCATCATAAAAGCTCACGGCTCCCAACTCCTAACTTTTAACTCTCCCTACTTCCCCATCCACTTCTTGAAGTCGGTTACTTTCTCCCGGCTTACAATAGATTCTTTATCCACGGCAGGCTTTAAAGCCAGCATCAGGCGGTTACCGAAATATTCATGTATCTGGTCAACACTGTCAACGGAGATATAAAAGGAGCGACTGATTCGAAAGTATTTGACAGGGTCGAGCATATCTTCCAGTTCATCCATAGTATAATCAACAACAAACTTCCTGTTGTCGTATGTTTTGAAGAAGTTCAGGCGGCCATCGCTGAAGAAATAAGCGATCTCTTCCACTTCTATAGAAACTAATTTCTGTGCATGTTTGACAAGAAAACGTTTGCGGTATTCTTTGGGCTGCAATTTCTGCTGCAGTTCTTTTACCAGGCTGTCAATACTGATATCCGGCTTGTTGCTCTCTTCTGCCTTATACATCGCCTTCATCTGCTTCAGCTTTTGCATGGCAGCTTCGAGATCCTCTTTCTGTATCGGCTTCAGCAGGTAATCAATGCTGTTCACTTTAAAAGCTTTCAGCGCATATTCATCGTACGACGTAGTAAAAATGACCGGGCTTTTGATCGTTGTCTGGTTGAATATCTCAAAACTCTGGCCATCGGACAGTTCGATATCCATCAGGATCAGGTCAGGCGCCGGGTTATCTTCCAGCCAGTTCACGGTAGATAAGATACTGTCTGTAACCCCCACCACTTCAGCATCGGGTTCCACAGCTGTCAGTGTCTTCTGCAGTTTTTTGACGGCCAGTTCTTCGTCTTCAACAATCAAAATTTTCATATGCGATGTTATTTAGCGGTTAAGTTTTCGGTGTTGGTTGACTGTGATATCCATTGTTTGCTGATATTATTGTTCCAGATTAGCGGCAGCACCACGGTAAAGTTCCTGGCATCTTCCATGACGTGAAAGCCTTTCTGTCCAAGCAATTTATACTTCATTTTGATATTATCCAGCCCTATCCGGTTAGAAGGGCCCTTCACCGTTCTGCGCTGCAGGTTATTGTTCACGATCAGCTTATTGCCGGCTGCCGTAAAAATGTCTATCATCAGCGGTTTGTTCTTCGACAGCACATTATGCTTTACCGCATTCTCCACCAGCATCTGCAGGCTCAGGGACGGCACAAGGTAGTTGTCATACCGTTTATCCGCTTCCACCTGGAACTGCACTGCCTCCCCATGTCTTGTCTTCAGCAGGCGGAAATACGATTCAATAAATTTAAGCTCATTTTGCAAAGTAGAAAGACCTGCTTCGTTATTTCTCAGCAAATAGCGATAGACCTTGCTCAACTCATCAAGGAAAAGCTCTGCTTTTTTTGCATCTTCATTGATAAGCGACGACAGCGTATTGAAACAATTGAAAAGGAAATGCGGGTTCACCTGGCTTTTTAGTACATCAAATTCCTGCTGAAGCGACATCTGCTGCACCAGTTCTTTTTCGCTGATGCTCTCCCGGTGCTTATCCATGATGTACATCGCTTCCCATAGCGTGGAAAAAACAATATTGACCGCAAAACCCACCAGCAATCCCCTCAGGATGCTGTTGCTTGTCCATTCATAACCGAGGATATGCAGTCGGTCATAGACAAAGAAGATGATTAGTATGGCCGGCGACATCACAAAAAAAGTAACCAGGAATTTCAGCAGTATGCGTTTACTGCTCTGGCTGATCTCGGGATATTTTCTTTGCGCATTATGGCTATACAGCACATGAAAGTACCAGGTGATCACTCCTGCGGCAAAAATGAGTGGAAAGGACACCAGCCATATCCTGTAATCATGAAAAAGGCGTTGACCGTATAAAACATGATTGAGCCCGATATCTATCAGCGGCATCGAAGCAATAAAAGAATACCATTCTACTTTGGTCGCTTTTTCCCACCTCATACTCCTACCTCCTCTGTTTTGGTGATCAATGGCAGGATGATCCTGCGTTCGGTCCCGCTGTCATGTATCTCTACCGGCTGTTCGCTCATCAGCTGGTATTTCATAATGAGGTTATCCAATCCTGATTCCTGGTCGCCGGTTTCTGTCAGGATCTTGCGTTGTATGTTATTCCGCACCACGATTGTTCCGTCATTGCCGGAACTGATGCAGATACACAAGGGCGAGGTCTTGCTGGTCTTATTCTGGTACAACGCATTTTCTGCGATCACCTGCAGGCTCAGGGGCGGCAGCATCTTATCTTTATCTGCATCATTGACCGATACTTCCAGTTTAACAGCATCGCCATACCGGGCTTCGAGCAGGGAAAAATAGGAAGAGATGAATTGTATCTCCGTCGCTACCGTCACCAGTTGCTCTTCATCATTGCGCAGCATATAACGATAGACCTTACTCATTTCATTGAGAAATTTTTCGGCTTTCTCCGTGTCTTCCTGTATCAGGCCCGACAGGGAATTAAGGCTATTGAACAGGAAGTGCGGGTTCACCTGGCTTTTGAGACCGATCAACTGGCTTTGCTTGTAAGCGATCTTTAACTGTTCTGTTTCTTTCAGGTTGTTTTTCCAGCTTTCAAAACGATAAATGCCTTCATTCAAAAAGGTCAGAAAGATGTTCAGGATACCGGTGGTGATATAGGCCCAGGTAAAATTGTTGTCGTTGTCATCGTTAAGCAAATCAATACCATAATACAACTGGTAAAGGCCGAAGATGATCAATGCGGACATAACGAGGAACAGCAGTATCAGCACGGAGGCCCGTCGCAGAAAATTCTCATCACCCGGGAAACGCTGGCGAAAAGTAACGGCGATGCTGCCATACAGCATAAAACTTATTGCCATGACCAGGAATGTGACCGGGGTGGCTATCCAAAAGATCTTACCCAATAAAAAATATCTCCCGCCATAGATGATGCTATTGAGCAAAACGGAAAAGGGAATCATGGTCCATAACATAATGGATAGATCCTTGCTGGTGTATTTGGGCAGTTTTAACATTGTCTCTCAGCAAATTAAGGTCTTTTGCCCACTATTCCCGCCAGCCCGGCCCCGGTTGAGGGAAAGGGGTGATGAATTGTAAAAAAGGGTGTTTGAATTGTATGCCCGTAAAGTGGTAATCCCCGATGCTCTAAACAGCTGTTCATTAACGGTTTTTAACGATTTTTCACATAGCCGGCAATTCAATACCCGGAATGCGCAAGTCATCCGTATTGCGATTGACAGGGTGCTGATAACGGAACATTTTTGCCGGACAATTTTAAACCAACCATTAAATCTTTGTTATGACACAAAAGACCTATCGCTACTTTGGATTCAAAACCGCTACAGCATTTTTTGTTGGCGGCCTTTTCGCCGCATTGTTTGTACTATCCTCTTTCCGTGCACAAAAGATGACCGATGATATGTGGAAGATGCTCGGCATAAGCAAGCAGTCGGGTGATGAAAAGATCCAGAACAGTTTCATGTACGGCTATCTCTATTATTATGGTGTAAAGAACGCAAAGAACCTGGCCATTAATGACCGTGCTGCCGTGGCCAAAGACCTGCTTACCTATACAAAAGCATTCGTGAGCAGTCCCGCTTTCAAAAAGCAATACGATGATATGCGCAAAAGTTCCAAACCGCAGGAGCCTGTATTGAAACCGCTGCGCAGCATCGAACAAATACAAAAAGAAGAGATCGCCAAAACGGAAAAATCAATTAAAGATATCGAAAAGAGCATGAAAGAGATGCCGCAATTTGCCAAATCCATGGAACCTGTACTGGAAATGCAAAAGAAGAACCTGAAAGATTACCAGGATCCGAAGAACTCCTATTTTGCCGCTATCGCACAGGGAGAAAAATACGACCAGGAGAACCAGCTCAGGAACCATAAAGAAAGAATGGCGGAATGGACAAAGAACATGCCCGAGAATGTAAATAGCTTCATTGCCGAAAGGCTGCAGAAGATGCTGGATGCAACAAAAGATATTGACTACAATGCCCAGCTGATGGAGAAATACGGCAAGAAAAGATTTGTCAATCCGAAATACGAAGGCAAGAACCAGGAGTGGAAGCAAGGTTTCCGTGCGGGAAAAGAGGTAACGGAACCGGCAAGAGCTTACGCACAGCAATGGCTGAATGAACTGAAAGCAAAATAATACAACATAGTACAGTAACAGTTAACGTGTGAAAAGGGCAGCCTGCGGCTGCCTTTTTTGTTATCAGCATTCATCAAGAGTAACGCTGAGCAACAGGAAACTGCGGAGATCTCACTCTGTGCATCTCATTACCTCTGCGGTTCTCTGTGGTCAGAAAAAGGCAAATAGAGATATTGCATTATTTTTATCATCATGAAACAACTGCTGATACTACTACTCACAGGAGGTCTATTCATCACCACACATTCTCAGACATTGACCGAGGAACAAGCCATACGTCTTGCCCGGCTACCGCTGCATTGCATCAACACGGAGTTTCCCAACAAAACATCGCATACCGCAGATGCGGCAGAAGACGCTGTGCTACTGCCCAATCAATTGCACCCTTCCTTTTATGGCTGCCTCGACTGGCATAGCAGTGTGCATGGACATTGGCTATTGGTAAAAGTGATGAAGATGTTTCCGGATATATCTATCAGGGATAGCATCCTACAGGTACTGAATAACAGCTTTCAACCGGAAAAGATAAATGAAGAAGCTGCCTATTTCACAAAATACAAAACCACCAGGACCTATGAACGTACCTATGGCTGGGCCTGGCTGCTGAAACTCGACGAAGAGTTATATACCTGGAATGATCCTGTAGCCAGTCAATGGCACGAATCGCTGCAGCCGCTGACCAAAAAGATCGTTGAACTCTGGAAAGAATTCTTACCCAAACAAACGTATCCAAACCGTACAGGTGTGCATCCCAATACGGCTTTCGGATTGGTGTTTGGCCTTAGCTGGGCCAGGACCTTTAAGGATACTGCCTTCGAAAATGCGATCATTCAAAAAGCAAAAGTGTTCTACATGAACAATACGGCAACGCCGGCCTATCTCGAACCGGATGGCAGTGATTTCCTCAGTCCTTCACTCGAAATAGCCGACCTGGTAAAAATGATATTGCCAAAGCAACAATACATTAACTGGCTGAATAAATTCTATGAATCCCGCAGCATCAAACGCATCACGGAAATGCCGGTAGTAAGCGACAGAACCGATTTCCAGATCGTACACCTTGATGGGCTGGCACTGAGCCGTGCCTGGTGTATGAAAGGTATCGCCAAAGTATTGCCTGCATCGCATCCGTGGAAAAAATTATTTGAAAAAACAGCCGCTGATTTTTTGAATAAAGCTTTACCTCATATCACCAGCGGCAACTATGGTGGCGACCACTGGCTGGCCAGTTTTGCCTTGTATGCCCTGAGCCTGTAATAAAAGCCCGGTGATATTTTTTTAGCCAATCCTGTTCATTAATTAACAAAATGAAAGCCGTCTTCAGATGTTTGATAACTTGAGGGCTTGTCCGGGCAACAAAACCGATCATACAAAATAAAGCAGCGATGAAAAATAAGGTTCTCTTTGTAAGCATATGGGTGATACTTGGTCTTACTCCTGTATTTTCCCAAAGAGAACATTTGCTGTTTGACCAGGGATGGAGGTTTGCTTTAGGTCACGCCTTCGATACCAAAAAGGATTTCCATAACGGCACCGGCTACTTTTCTTATTTCGCCAAAGCCTCCTATGGTGATGGGGCTGCTGCCTCTGATTTTGACGACAGGACCTGGCGCAAACTTGATCTGCCGCATGACTGGGCAGTAGAACAACCTTTCGACAGCAAAGCAAGTTTGAGCCACGGCTTTAAAGCCATTGGCCGGAATTTTCCCGAAGCAAGTGTGGGCTGGTACCGTAAGAAATTCTTTATTCCTAAAACTGATGAAGGCAAACGCATCAGTATTTCTTTTGACGGAGTATTCCGTAATTCTATTGTCTGGGTAAATGGTTTTTACCTGGGAACTGAACCAAGTGGCTATACCGGTTTTGAATATAACCTGTCGGAATATCTCAATTACGGTGGTGAGAATGTCATCGCCGTAAGAGTGGACGCCACAATGGAAGAAGGATGGTTCTATGAAGGTGCCGGCATTTACCGGCACGTATGGCTGAATAAAGCTTCACCAGTGCATGTAGCTACCAACGGTACTTTTATTACGTCGGAAGTAAATGGCAACAATGCCACTGTGACGGCAACTGCTACGATCAGTAATGAAGAAAAAATAAACAGAACGGTCATTGTCAGGCAAACGATAGTGGACGCAGCGGGAAAAGAAATTGCCAGAGGCAGTGCGGGTAAGATCATTATAGCGCCCATGACGCAACAGGATGTTTCGTGTATCATTCCTGTGAACAATCCAACACTCTGGTCATTAGAGGCACCGCACTTATATACAATGGTCACAGAAGTCATTTCTGACAATACGGTTGCTGACGTATATAAAACAAACTTCGGCATCCGCACCATCCGATTTGACACCACAGGGTTTTACCTGAATGGGAAAAAGATAAAGATCCATGGCGCCAACAATCACCAGGACCACGCAGGCGTGGGTGCCGCCATACCGGATGCGCTGAGCGAGTTTCGCCTTAAGAAACTGAAAGAGTTTGGCGTAAATGCGTATCGCTGCTCACACAATCCGCCGACTCCTGAGTTACTTGACCAGTGTGACCGCCTCGGTATATTGGTAATTGATGAGAACAGGCTGATGGGTGTAAGCAATTATCATTTTGATTACATGAAACGTTTTATGCTCAGGGACAGGAACCATCCCAGCATCATCAGCTGGAGTATCGGCAATGAAGAGTGGGGTATTGAAGGCAATGAAATGGGTGCAAAGATCGCCACCACCATGCAGGTCTATGCAAAGACCATTGACAGCACCCGTGGTATTACCGCTGCTATCAGCGGCGGTTGGCAAAAGGGTATATCGAATGTGATAGATATCATGGGGGCGAACTACATTGCACAGATCAATACAGATGTGCATCATGCAGAGTTTCCCGCTCAGCCCATGTGGGGCACGGAAGAAGGAGCCACTACCGCCACAAGAGGTATCTATGTAAACGACAGGTCAAAGCATGAACTGGTTGCGTATGATATGCCTCGTGACCAATATTCAAAAAGCGTAGAAGAAGGATGGAAACACTATGCACAAAGAAGTTACCTGGCAGGTATGTTCATCTGGACAGGTTTTGATTACCGGGGTGAGCCTACTCCCTTCGGATGGCCCAGTGTCACTTCCTATTTTGGCATGCTCGATCTCTGCGGTTTCCCGAAAGATGTGGCCTGGTATTTAAAAAGCTGGTGGACCAAAGATACGGTCATTCATATCTTGCCTCACTGGACCTGGCCCGGCAGGGAAGGTCAGCCCATTGATGTATGGGTATATAGCAATTGTGATGAAGCAGAACTATTCCTGAATAAAAAAAGTATCGGCAAAAAAACCATGCCGGTTAACGGTCACCTGGAATGGAAAGTGAATTATAAACCCGGCACATTGAGTGTTGTTGGTTATAAGAACGGCAAAAAAGTGGCAACGGATAAAGTACAGACCACCTCCGGCGCCGCCGCCCTCGTGGCATCTGCAGACAGAACAGCCATCAATGCTGACGCAAAAGATGTATCGGTCATCGCTCTTTCTGCCAAAGATGTAAATGGGCTATCATCACCGACAGCCGATAATGAGATCAGTTTTAGTATCACTGGGCCCGGTAAAATCATTGGCGTGGGTAATGGCAACCCGGTCTCACTGGAAAAGGAAAGATTTATAGAAACGATCCATATCGCTGATATAACGATCCACAAAGAAAAGATCACAGAGAGCATTGACGGGCATTTGGCAGAAGCTGCGTTCGATTACGACGACGCCGGATGGAATGGGGCTTTTAAAGAAGACCGTACAGAAGAGTTTGGCAAAAAAGCAAAAGCGCTGATCTATCGCGGCAGTTTTGATATGCCGGAATCAGCCCCTAATTCAAGCATTACTTTTTTCAGCAGAAATATCGGTACAGAACAATCGGTTTATATCAACGGCGTAGAGATCGCCGGTCATATAAAGGGAGATAAGGACATGGTGATAGATAAAAGTATTTTACGCAAAGAAAAAAATATCATCACCATTACGGCAGTGCCCTTCATAAAAAAGCATGTCTGGGAAACAGTGAACACCTACCCCGGCCAATTTCAGATCATAACCCCGGCAGAGCAATGGAAACGAAAACTATTTAATGGATTGGCACAGGTGATCATACAGTCAACCGGAGAAAAAGGAAATATTGTTTTAACGGCAACAGCACAGGGATTGGCTGCAGGGGTTATTGCTATTACTGCAAAATAAAAGTGGCTGGCATTCACTAAGAATAGTAAACACGAACCACCCGAATTGCTGACTGATGTCTGCTGTCGCC
>JAEUVK010000006.1 GCA_016787135.1 Chitinophagaceae bacterium
TTACTTCCAGGTTGGCTTCTCCGTTTTGTATTTGTTTAAAAACAATTTCTCTTGGGAAAGTATCATGCAGGAAGAAAGCGGCCATTCCTGTTTCGGGCAATATAGCCCCGTCTTTTTTTACTGTAATAATAAGTTTGTACAGGTTTAGAAAAGACAGATTTGCGTCAACACTTGCTGATAAAGTCCAGCCATTGCTGCTATTTTTTCCGCCCCATCTTCCTTTTTGAAGATCTGTTTTGTCTATAACCCGGGTGTTCTTGTATTTTTCTTTTACCAGTTCTATGAAACTGCTGTCGTTTTCAGTATATGAACGTCGTTCCGCTTCTGTGCTTCCCGGCATGGGAGATGCAGTCAGTTCAGGATTGGCCATCGCTTGTCTCTTTATTTTCTCTTCCTTCTGTAGTTTTTGCTGTTCTTTCCTGTTAATGATAAGTATCAGCATGAAGTAGATCCTTGTCCATAAATAACTGGCGCCAAGTCCGGCAATAAAATAAAGGATGATGATAGAGTAGCTGAAAACAAAATAGCCGGTGCAGTCATCAGTGCAGGGCCTTTTACCGCTGAGAGTGGCGCCCATCGAAAGTGCAGCGGATTTTAGCCAGCCTAGAATGGTATTGAACTTCACAAGGGTCAGGCCCACTATGATTTTTGTCAGCCAGTCAGAGATGTCTTCAAGATTGGTATTGTCTGAATAGAAACTGGGGTTACTGGTAATATTATCCCCTTCTTTTTTTATTCCGCTTTTGTCGGCCCGGGGAATGCCAAATAAAAAACCGAATGCAATGCCACCAAGAAGAGCGGCGCCGGCCACGCCGAGGAAGGTCAGGTGAGCCAGCGCATTGGTTTTCCTTGTCAGCCAGAAAATGATCACCCATAAAAGGATAGTAAAAAAGAACAGCATGAGCAGGAAGCGGTTGAGCATCCTGTTTAGATCTGTTTTGTCTTCATCCCTTGCTGTTCCTGCATTTCTTAATAAACTAAAAAGACTGAATATTTTTTTCATACGAAGGTTTATAGTGAGTCATTTACACTGATCAAAGTACTCAATCAGCGTTTGGGCGGGTAGGAAAAGATCAACGTTTCTTTCACCTTTTCGGAAGGTGATGAATGAAAAATGGCGCTCTGAGGTTTAGCGAAGAAAAAAGGAAAAGTTTATGAAGGGAACGATTGGTGATGTAATAACTGATATGGTCAGAAAAGACAACCGCCGCCACAAATTACTCAGGGCGGCGGATGTTGTTATCGGGAAACTGGTTCCCGGAATTTTCTGGTTTAATAGCTAACGGTCTCTATTAACTATAGTATAAAATTCGGATTCCGGATATTGTCAGACAACCGCTTTTTGACGGAATTTTTGCACCGTCATTTGACGGTACAATGCACCGTCAAATGACGGTATTTACTCCTAACTCATTGAAAATAGATGCCGCCTGATTAACTTGTCCGCACAATTCACCTAAACCTCTTTTTTATGACAGGAAAACCAATACCCGTTAGTGAAGCTAACGATATGAGCAAAGCCTATGTTGATTATATGACCAAACTTGGGGTTGATATGAATAATCAGACCCAAAGTGTGTCATTTACAGGCGAAACTGTAATGAGCTGGTTAAATAACATTATGCCCCGGGCCGATGAACTCAGAGTATTTATGGGACGTTACCCTGAAGGGCATGAGCAGGCAGGAAGAACTACGGTGATTCTTTGGCCGTATAAAGATGGGAAGCCGGTTAACCGCCCTTCTGCACAAGGGAAAGATGGTGATGATGAACCCGCTGATCCTTTTAACCAGGGACAAGGAAATCCTTAATGAAGAATTTTATTTTATTTATTTACCTGGGCAGCATTTTGGCAAGTGCTATTTCAGCCTTTATTTTCAGAAAGGGACTTAGAAGTAGAAAGCTTTCTGCTCTTGTGCCTTATCTGGCCTTGGTATTCCTGCAGGAATTGGGCCTCTTTTTTTACCTCCGGCAGTTTCCATCAGCTTCCACCGGTATTGTTTATAATATTTATAGCCCCGTTACATTGCTCATCTTCGGATATATTTATTACAGGTTGCCTTTCAATACACGGTTGAATAAATTAATTGTCATATTGGCGGCGGTTTATATGCTGGTTGTACTGGTCTCTTATAACTTTCTTACTTCCATTTTTGTTTTAAACAGCCGGCTTTCAGTTCTGGCAGGTTTTTTTATTACCTGTTATGGGATTTTGTTTCTTCTTAACTATTTCGGACTTGATAACAGCGGAGAAGAAAAGTTCTGGAGACCACTACTGATCATGACGATCGGGATCGTCATTTTTTATCCTGTTATAGGTATTTCTTTTGCATTTCATAAACAACTGCTGGCATATGAGGCTACTTTTTACGGGTTGAAATTATACCAGATCATCCCGCAGGTGATGAGTATTTTTTTATATGGCAGTTTTAGCTATACCTTTTATTTATGCAAAAAGATAAGTTAGAGCTCATAGTATCTGTACTGGCTGTTACTTTTTTTGTATTACTGCTGGTGACAGCCGTAGTACTGCTTTTCCGTATCTATCTGAAAAGAAAGAATAACCTGTTACTGGAGAAAGAAAGAATGGCGATACAGTTTGAGCAAACACTTTTACAATCGAAAGTAGAGATACAGGAGGAGACATTTACTTATATAAGCCGTGAGCTGCATGATAATATAGGACAGGTGTTAAGCCTTGTAAGCATTAACCTGAATACGCTCAACGCCCCGGCTGAAGCGGATAAACTGACCTTGATGGATGACCTGCTGACCAAAGCAATGGCAGACCTGCGGAACCTTAGCCACTCACTGGATGCTGACTATATCCGGGTTAACGGCTGGACCGGTCCGGTACATAAGTTGCTTCTTTACCTGCAGAATACCGGTAAATACTCCACGGATATCATGATCGAAGAAGACCTGCCGGCCATAGGCAGCGACAGGCCGATCATTCTTTTCCGGATGATACAGGAAGTGATCAATAATATCACGAAACATTCCGGAGCGGATAGTATTTTTTTTAAGGCAGAAAGCCGGAACAATGACCTCATCGTTACTATCAGGGACAATGGAAAAGGATTTGATACCCGATCGGCTTCGGCAGGCGCAGGATTACGTAATTTAGAAAATCGTTCTAGGATGATCAACGGAAGTGTCATCCTGGCCAGCGAACCGGGTAAAGGAACTACTGTAATTATTTCTATCAAAACTGACAGCATTGAACAAGGATACGACCTACATCGCACTGGTAGATGATCATACACTTCTCCGCAACGGACTTGCTGCATTGGTGAATTCATTCGACGGATATGCCGTTTTATTTGAGGCCGGAAACGGGAAAGAATTCATAGCACAGCTTAAACAATACCCCGCTCCCGATATTGTTCTGCTGGATATCACCATGCCCGAAATGAATGGACTGGAAACCGCCACCTGGATAAAAAATAACCTGCCCAAAGCCAAAATACTAGTGTTGAGTGTAATGGATGTGGATACCGTTATCATTAGTATGCTGAAACGCGGAGCAAGGGGTTATTTGCTGAAAGACAGCAAACCTGCTGTATTTAAAAATGCATTGGACAATATCCGCGATACAGGTTTTTACATGAATGAACTCGTAAGTAATAAAATGCTCAATTATGTAAAAGAAGAAAAAAAGGATAAACTCCCCCAGGCATCACTTGTATCTACGCTGACAGAAAATGAGCTTTCTTTTTTGCGGATGGTTTGTGCTGAAAAAACCAATAAAGAAATTGCCCATGATATGAACCTGAGTGTTCGTACCATTGATGGCTACCGGGATGAACTGATCAAGAAGCTAAATGTGCATTCACGGGTTGGTCTTGTCATTTTTGCCATTAAAAACGGTTTGTATGAGATATAACTACAACCGTGTTTTCAGTATTTCCACCATTTGATCTTTCCATGCTGAAAAATCTCCTTTACTAATACGTGTCCTTGCCTCTGTTACCAGCCACAAATAGAACGCCAGGTTATGCACACTTGCGATAGTAAGGCCCAGTATCTCCTGCGATTTCATTAAATGGCGAAGGTAGGCTTTTGAGTAATAGTTGCTGATCGTGCAATCCAGGCCATCATCTATGGGCGAAAAATCAAACTCCCATTTTTTGTTGTCAATATTAATGACGCCTTTGGTAGTAAAGAGCATTGCATTTCTCCCGTTGCGGGTGGGCATTACACAGTCAAACATATCCACACCCATGCTGATGCACTCCAGTATATTCCAGGGAGTACCTACACCCATCAGGTAACGTGGTTTTTCTTTAGGTAAATGGTCGCAGCACCAGTTACAGATCTCATACATTACCAGTTCAGGCTCGCCGACACTTAAACCACCAATGGCGTTTCCTGCAGCCTCTTTAGATGATACGTATTCACAGGATTGCTTACGCAGGTCTTTATAAGTGCCACCCTGCACTATCGGGAAAAGATTTTGGGTGTATCCATATTTATTTTCAGTGCTGTTAAAACGATCGAAGCAGCGGTCAAGCCACCGATTGGTCAGTTCAAGTGATTTTTTGGCATAATTGAATTCGCAGCCACCAGGGGGGCATTCATCAAAAGCCATGACAATGTCGCCGCCAATTGCCCGCTGGATATCCATTACATTTTCGGGTGAGAATAAGTGCCGGGATCCGTCAATATGCGATTGAAAGGTAACGCCTTCTTCTTTGATCTTACGGGTGCCGGCCAATGAGAATACCTGGTAGCCGCCGCTGTCGGTCAGTATGGGCTTTGGCCACCCGTTGAATCGGTGTAATCCCCCGGCCTTTTCCAATACTTCCAAACCGGGGCGGAGATATAGATGGTATGTATTGCCTAAAATGATCTGCGCTTTTACATCATCCAGTAATTGTTGCTGTGTAACAGCTTTGACGCTTCCCACTGTGCCCACCGGCATGAAAATGGGAGTCAATATCTCGCCGTGATCAGTGGTTATTTTCCCTGCTCTTGCCTTGCTTCCCGGGTCGTTATGCTGTAGCTGAAATGATAATGCCGCCATAAGAAGGTTGCAAGGTAAAGAAACATGAAACAAGGAACAAGAAGGAAGAGCAGGATGCAATCTCCAAAAACAACTTCATCGTCTGGTTTTCTTCGTGTGCCTTCCTTCTTGTTCCTTGTGCCTTATCTTAGCTATCTTCGCAGCCATGCCACCGACTAACTGGGAAGAAATCGTTTTTTACTGTTTCGCAGCCGTTACGGCTATGTTGATCTTTTATTATGTATGGTTTTTTAGCCGGGTTGCTTTTTACCGGCCAAAGAAAAAAGTGAAATCGCAGCAACACCCTGTTTCTGTTATTATTTGTGCCAGAGATGAAGATGAAAACCTTGCCCGTAACCTGCCGGGAGTACTGGTACAAAATTATCCAAGCACGTATGAGGTCGTGGCAGTAAACGATAATTCAGTTGATGATTCAAAGTATATCTTGCAGGAATTGAAAAAGACATTCAAATCACTAAATGTAATTGAGCTTACACAAGAGGCCAAACTTATCAAAGGGAAAAAATACCCTTTATCTATCGGCATTAAAGAGTCAAAGCACGAAGTATTACTGCTGACCGATGCAGATTGCGTGCCGGCGAGTGAGCATTGGATACAAAAGATGCAGGATGCTTATGATGACGGTATCGAGATAGTGATCGGGTATGGTGCTTATCATAAACGCCCAGGCCTGCTGAATAAACTGATCCGTTTTGAAACATTTCACACGGCCCTTCAGTATTTGTCTTATGCGCTGGCAGGTATTCCTTATATGGGCGTTGGGCGGAACCTGTCTTACAAAAAGGATCTTTTCTTTCGTAATAAAGGTTTCTCTTCTATTAACCATATTCCAAGCGGGGATGATGATCTTTTTATCAATAAAGTGGCAACAAAAAATAATACTGCGGTCATTATAGACCCCGAGGCGGTTACCCGGTCTATGCCCAAAAGAACATGGAAAGAATGGCTCAGGCAAAAATCCAGGCACTATACAACAGCAAAATTCTATAAACCTGTACACAAGCTCCTGTTAGGACTTTATTCTTTTGCACAATTTCTTTTCTATCCATTGTTCATGGCCAGCCTGATCTTTTATGACTGGAGATTTGCACTTGGACTGCTTGCTTTGAAATTCTTAGTGCAGGGATATATCTGGTATAAAGCCATGAATAAAATGGAAGAGAAAGATCTATGGCCCTGGTATTTATTGCTGGATATCTGGATGTTCCTTTACTATATCATATTTATTCCGGCATTGTGGAGGAAACCAGGAAGAAACTGGAATTAAAACCGGGTACATACCGTACGCCACTTACATTATCGTTATTCAATACCATAATTTATCATGGAAATAATACTGAAGTATTTTTCTGATTTTACTCCGGAACAATTGGATCAGTTAAAAGCCCTGGGAGATTTATACAAGGAGTGGAATGCGAAGATTAATGTTATTTCAAGAAAAGATATTGCGGGATTGTATGAGAAACATGTATTGCATTCGTTAAGCATTGCGGCAGCTTTTGAATTTATGCCGGGCACCGAGATCGTCGATCTCGGAACAGGAGGCGGCTTCCCCGGCATTCCGCTTGCCATTTTTTTTCCCGGTGTAAAATTTCATCTCGTGGACAGTATTGCCAAAAAATTAAAGGTGGTAGAAGCTGTTGCAGAAGGGGTCGGTTTAAAAAATGTTACCACCCAGCATACAAGAGTGGAAGAAATAAAAGGTAGAAAATTTGATTTCGTGGTATCCCGGGCTGTGGCGCCCCTAAAAGATCTCTGGAAATGGAGCAGGCCGCTTTTAAAAGCCGGAAAGACAATGGAAAATCAACCTCCCGGATTGATATGTCTTAAAGGGGGGGATTTAGCATCAGAGATTCACGAAAGCGGAACCCGCCCACGTATAATGGAAATTCATGATATTTTTCCTGAAGAATATTTCAGGGATAAATATATCCTGTATGTCCACCGGTAAAAATACCATTAAGTGGTATTGCAGGTCTGTTACCGAAACCTGACCTTTGCCTGATGGGTGAAATTTCAGTCTGTATAGTTGACGACAATAAACAACTCAGAGGTGCATTGGAAGAAATCATCACTATGTCGGATGGTTACAGGTGTATTGGGACGATGGCAACGGCAGAAGAAGCTATTACAAGGATACCTCAGCTTAAGCCGGATGTAGTATTAATGGATATTAATCTCGGTACAACGGAAAGTGGAATTGATTGCGTAAGAATATTAAAGCCTCGGATACCTTCCACCAACTTTATGATGTGTACCGTTTATGAAGAGGATGAGAAAATATTTGAGGCTTTGAGTGCAGGAGCCAGTGGTTACATATTAAAGAAGACGGCTCCGGGCAAGCTGTTGGAAGCTATCCGGGAATTATACCAGGGCGGTGCGCCGATGAGCAGCCAGATCGCCCGCAAAGTGGTGGCTGCCTTCCAGGGCAAACCTGCTGCTGCTGAAAATACATCGGATGCCCTTGACCAATTGACCAATCGTGAAAAGGAAATTTTAGAGCAATTGTCCAAAGGTTTGATGTATAAAGAAATAGCCTCTCAGCTTTTCCTCAGCCCCGAAACTGTCAGAAAGCACGTTTATCATATCTACGAAAAGCTCCACGTAAATAACCGGGTCGAAGCTGTTAATAAGTACTTTGGACGCTGATAACCAGCAACTTCAGGAGTTGTTTATAAAAATACCACAAAAGTGGTATAGGCAGACTAAGTACATCTACCTACTTTCGCTCTCATAATCATTGATCGATTCGTGCCCACTACACTCCATTGACCATTTTACCTTTGTTGAATATAAAAAGGGGCCTAATCAAACGATAATAAACCATCCGCTAATCGGCGTATGGTTTTGTCGTTTTTAGAGTGCTTAGTATGGGAGTTATAGTTTCAACCGGTTATTTTTTCGTTCAATATCGGCAAGCCTGAGCGTCGGATCGATCTCGACCACCGATATATCGGCTATTCTTCTAGCTGACTCGATGATATAGGTTTCATGTGTCCATTTCCATTCCGGGTAAACTTTCCTGTTGGTTGAATCTTCAACAGGCTTTTCTCCGAACATCAGGTCAAGAGGAACATAATGAAGTTCTTTGCTGCCGTCTTTAAAAGTTATCTGCATATCTATGGGCATTGGCATCTGTCCCATACGCCTGATGCGGATATTGGTTCTTCCTCCATCTTCCCACAGACTATCGATCCTGTAATCAATGGTTTTGGTTGTGTTTACCATGTACTGCTTATACCATTGCAACTGCAGACCGCTTGTTTTTTCTGCTACGCGGATAAAATCATCAGGATTGGGATGTTTAAAACGCCATGTTTTGTAATATTCGAGTAATATTTTGTCGAGAGTATGCTCACCAACAATATAGCCAAGCTGGCGTAAGAATACGGAACCCTTGTAGTACGAATTATAATTATAGGCGTAATTAGTATTAAATGAATTCGCAGGAGTACTCATAGGTTCATCAAAGGGACTTTTGGCCAGATTGAAGTATAAACGGTATTCGTCTGCATTTTCAAAAAATGCTTTATTACGTAGCCATGCCAGTACACGGGCCTCAGCATAATTCGTAAACCCCTCATCCATCCAGCCATATAAATTTTCGTTGGAGCCCATCATCATCTGGTACCAGCTATGACACCATTCATGTACGGCTGTTTCAAAAGAATGATTCTTTACCAATGTTGCCATAGGATACTCCGTGCCACCGCCTCCGCCATGCAAAAATGAATATACTGCGTAAGGATAGGGGCCAAATGTTTTCGCCAAAAAAGGATAGATCAAGGCACAACTGTCGGCAGTTGCCTTCCAGTCTTTATCACTATTCTTATCGTCTTTGTAAATAAAATGTATTAGCGGCCCATTGATGGTTTTTCTTGTAATATGCTTGTAGGCAGGATCAGCCGACAAAACAAAATCATGTACATTCTTTGCAGAAAATTTCCATGTTCTTTCATCTGCCGGTATATCTTTAAATGGGGTTCCTTCCTTATCATATCCCCATCCTATTTCTGAGGCATTTTGCAATTCGCCTGTTGCCCCTACTTTATAATTTTTATCGAGTGTAATATTTACATTGTAATCTCCCCAGACACCAAAGAATTCTCCTCTGATATACTGATCGGCATGCCAGCCTAAGTAATCGTATTCTGCAATTTTCGGATACCATTGGCCTAAACTATAACGGATACCTTCCGGGCTGTCTCTCCCGCTACGGCGGGTCAATAAAGGAACCTGGCATTCAAACTCGGTATTGAAGACAACCGTCGTTCCCGGAATTATTTTTTTATCTAATAGTACTTCAAGAATAGTCTCATGGAGTTTTAGTTGTTGTGGTTTTCCATTGAAGATAAATTTTACCACCCTGCAATCACCTTGTTCATCCGGCATAAGATCAACAATCCGTCTCTTAAACCGACGATCAAAATCAGTCACTTCTTTTCCGCCGGTTCCTCTTCCTATTACTAGCCCTTCTGTACTGCGGCTGCTTACATCCATCATGCTGTTCGGTTTAAAAGCGTTCCAGTACAGGTGAAGGAATATTTTACTTAATGTGTCAGGAGAGTTATTGGTATAACTGATAGCTTGTTTTCCTGTTAGTTTATTGGTCTTTACATTCAGGTGTACGTCCATCACATACTTTATACGTTGTTGCCAGTATTGGCCCTTAGCAGCAGCAAAAACTAACACAGAGATAACCCCTAAAAAAGCCTTTCTCATTAGGTTTCCATTTAAGACATCAAATTTCGGTAAAGCATTGTTACGGTAAAATCAAAAAGTGAGCAAAGGCAATAAAAACACTCATTCAAACGGGTAGGCATAATACTATTGAAACTGTATGCTTATAATGTGAGGCTTGTTCTGAGCAGGCGCCCTTTTGTATTAAAAAACAGATACTTCTTCTCCACACCGCTTTTTTTGGCCTTGATCCGATATTGTTCTGTGCCTCCGGGCAGGTAAAGCGCTGTTGTTTCTTCTATCTCCCTATCGGCATATTTGCTTTTTTGAAACCCGTCTTTCACTTCTTCGGGCAACTTTTCAAAATCCCATTCCTTCTCGGTTCCTTTCCATATCCCTTTGTTGGTATAAGAGGCGATCATCTTTTCGCCTTTGAATTCAAAATGGACATCTACCCGTACCAACTGGTCTTTATACTCAACATTAGCAGCGCCATTGTATTGCTGTGAAAAAGTTTCTTCTACAACTTTGGGGATATCCCTGATCTGGGCGAATGAATTGCCAGCCAAAAAGGAAACAGATAAAAAAAGAATTAATCCAGCCTTTTTATTCATGCTATTATGATTTTAATAATGCAAAATTGATTGAATAGCATCAATGAAGATCATGCCGGAAAGATTTTAGCTATTTATTATCAGTCATTTTTGCCGGCCAATACGATCACTATTTCGCCTTTTACTGTCTTTTCTCTGAAATAACCGGCTATGTCTTTGAGTGAACCTCTCTTGTTTTCTTCGAACATTTTGGTCAATTCACGGCTGACACTACATAGGCGGTTTTCTCCGAAGTAACCGATAAATTCTTCCAGTGTTTTTACCAGGCGTACCGGGGATTCATAAAAAATCATGGTTCTTTCTTCTTCTGCAAGTTTCTTTAACAGGGTCTGACGCCCTTTTTTTATGGGTAAAAAACCTTCAAAGCAAAAACGGTTGGAAGGTATTCCGCTATTCACCAATGCAGGCACAAATGCCGTGGCACCTGGCAGGCATTCTACTTTCACTCCGGCTTTTATACATTCTCTTACTAATAAAAAAGCCGGATCAGAAATGCCGGGTGTACCTGCATCTGTCAGTAAGGCCATTTTTTTCCCTTCCAGTAGCTGGCTTACCAAGTGATGCAGCACCTTATGTTCATTGTGCTGATGATAAGGAGAAAGCGGCTTGCTGATATTATAATGTGTAAGCAGGTGTGATGATGTCCTTGTATCTTCTGCCAGAACCACGTCAACTTCCTTCAACACTTCCAAAGCCCGCAGAGTTATGTCTTTGAGATTACCGATAGGAGAGGGAACAAGGTAGAGCATAGCTTCTCGTTACGGGACTTTAACTCGAGGCTCTTTATCAGAGCGTCAATTTACAGAGACTTCAAAGTACTCCATTACAGGGTTCGCCAATAGTTTCTTACTGGCTTCTTCAGCGATTTGTTTTGCCTGATCAGGAGTGTCTGCATTTATCTGAAGGGAGATGTTTTTACCAACTCTCACATCTTCCACATTATTGAGACCGAGATTTTGCAAACCGCCTTCTATAGCTTTTCCCTGGGGGTCGAGCAGCTCTTTCAACGGCATCACTTTTATCTGAACTGTATAGGTCATGCTGATTTTTTTTTGAAGGCCAAAGATACGGCAATGTAAAGGATGAAGATGGCTGGAACTGCCAGCCATTTTAAAATAACAGCCAGAATGATCGCGGCTATCACCAGGATGATCTTTGGTGCATTAGTATTCAAGGAATAATCTTTGAACTTCAGACTCATGATATGCAGGTTAGATACCATGAGATAGCTTAATCCCAACACTATCCCATATAGCAGCCATTTATTTCGCAGCAAATTCAGGACTGTTTCATTATCACTGTACCAATAGATCAGGGGCAGTGATGCTACTACCAAACCAACAGCAGGGGTAGGAACGCCTTTGAAGGAATATTGCTGGCCTTCATCAATATTGAATTTTGCTAACCTCCAGGCGGCAGCACAGGGAAGAATGAATGCCGGTAGTAGCCAGATCAAAGAAACGTCCAATCCATTTTCTTCTTTGGCAAAACTGAGGCGCAGAAACTGGTAAAGGATCATTCCGGGGGCAACACCAAAACTCACTACGTCAGCCAGGGAGTCTAACTGTTTTCCCATTTCGGAAGTTGCCTTAAACAATCTTGCAACAAAACCGTCCAGGAAATCAACCACTGCTGCCAGTCCGATAAACAATGATGCTATCACAACTTTTTCAGGCATATCTACCAATTGCGGATTATCACCTGTATAAAAGACAGAGATGCCGTTTTGTAATACAAATACAACAGCGCAACAGCCAAAGAACAGGTTCACTAAAGTAAAAAGATTGGGTATCTGCTTCATGCCGGGAAGATAAATTTATTTTTTCATGAGGGTTTCGATCTCTTCTGCAGTAATGGGGATATTTTTCATCAGATCCTTGTTGCCATTCTTTGTGATCCATACATTGTTCTCGATACGTATTCCCATTTGCTCTTCCTCTATGTAAATACCGGGTTCCACAGTAAATACCATCCCGGTTTTGATGGGCTCCGTTCTGCTACCTAAATCGTGCACATCAATGCCAAGATGATGTGATATGCCATGATACAGATATTTGCGATAAGCCCTGTTGTCCGGGTCCTCATTCTTTACATCAGTTTTCTTCAATAAGCCGATCTTTAAAAATTGTTGTGTGGCTTCTTCGCCAACTTTGTCAGTGTAATCAACAATACTGATGCCGGGTTTCAATAAACTTTTAGCATAATCATGTAAATGCAGGCAGGCATTATATACTGTTTTTTGGCGGCGGGTGAATTTTCCATTCACAGGTACTGTTCTTGTAAGGTCAGCATTATATCCTCCGTATTCAGCTCCAAAATCCATTAATATCAGCTCTCCATCTATGCATTCCTGGTTGTTGGATACATAGTGCAAAATTCTTGCCCTGTCGCCACTGGCTATGATACTACCGTAGGCTTCGCCTGAAGAACGCTGACTTAAAAATGAATGAACGATCTCTGCTTCGATCTCATACTCCATTATACCTGGTCTTATGAATGTCAGCAAACGACGGAAAGTATTGTCAGTAATATCAATCGCTTTTTGCAAGACTTCTATTTCTAAAGCAGTCTTAATGCCACGAAGGTCCTTCATGATCTTTGCAGCCCTTTCATAATGATGAAGCGGGTAACGGCTTTTCATTTCATCGACAAAGCGGTAATCCCTTGTTCTTAGCAAGCTGGCTTTGCGGTCATTTTCATTTGTATCAAGATAAATGGTATCAGCCAGATGTATCCACGGTTGCAATAAACCATCGAGGCTGTCGAGCCATACTATCGTTTTGATACCACTGAGTTCCTGTGCTTCTTTCATTCGCAGTCTTTTTCCATCCCACTTTTCCTTCAGCTCATTAGGCCGCATCAAAACGAGCACTTCGCGGTATTTAGGATCGGGATTATCCGGGAAAAGGATCACCAGGCTGTCTTCCTGTGTAATCCCGCTCAGCCAGTACAGATCGCTGTTGGTCTTGTACCTATAGATAGCATCGCCGTTGGAAGGAACTTCGTCATTACTTACAAAAATGGCGATGGAATTTTTCTGCATCCGACTTATAAAACGTTCCCGGTTTTTGATGAAAAGTTCCGGGTTAAGAGGCAAGTTTTTCATGCTGCTTTTTTGAGGGTCTAAAGATAAACCCTTCTGTATCAAAACCCATTAAATCAATACGAGGAACAATTGCCTTTATCCTTTTATCCGGAAGTAGTGATGTTTTTACCAGATCAGATTTCAGGTTTATCGATAGGATAACTCAATGCCTTTTTTACCCATTTTAAGAAATGGACGGCATTTAGTCCACCTGCACATATTTTAAATTTTTTTTGGGTATCAAACATGAGAGGTTTGATAGAATCTATTATTTGGTGACAAAATTAGTTCGTATTTAAACTGTCGCACTAACACTTGTTTGCATGAACCAATGCTTTGTTTACTTTTGCACCGAAACAAATGCTTGCTTGATTTATGGGAGTACCTACTTTAGCTTTTTCCAAAAAAGCCCTGGCCCGCTTAGGCCTTAGTTTACCTAAAGACGTTAATTATCAATTATCTCCACAGGAATTAGTGAACGATACGCTGCGCATCGGCGAGGGAGTTTTGAACAATACCGGTGCACTTGTCATTAAGACCGGTGAGTTTACCGGAAGGGCGCCTAAAGATAAGTTCACTGTAAAAGATGAGGTCACCGAAAACACAATTCATTGGAATGATTTCAATATTCCTATTGAGCCAAAGTATTTCGATATTATCCATAAGGAGATCACGAATTACCTGGATCAACAGCCTGAACTTTGGGTAAGGGATTGCTACGCTTGTGCCGACCCTCGTTATAGGTTGAACATCCGGGTAATCAATGAAAAACCCTGGAATAACCTGTTTGCCTATAATATGTTCCTTCGTCCGACAGAAGACGAATTGGAGAATTTCGAACCTGATTGGCATATCATCTCTGCACCGGGATTGAAACTGGATGCCGTAAAATGCGGAACCCGCCAGCACAATGCTGCAATCATTTCATTCAAACATAAAACAATTCTGATCGCAGGTTCAGGTTATACAGGGGAGATCAAAAAAGGCATTTTCACTATCCTAAACTATATTTTGCCGCATGAAAAGAATGTACTGAGTATGCATTGCAGTGCCAATATGGGCGATGATGGTGATACGGCCATTTTCTTTGGATTAAGCGGTACCGGTAAAACAACTTTAAGTGCAGATCCCAACCGCAAATTGATCGGTGATGATGAACATGCCTGGACCGATGACAATATCTTCAACTTCGAAGGCGGTTGTTATGCAAAAACGATTGGGCTAACTGAGGAAAATGAGCCCGAGATATATAGAGCTATGCGCCCGGGGGCTTTGGTAGAAAATGTCATTTTCTTTACCGGTACTAACCAGATCAATTTTGAAGATGGTTCTATTACTGAGAATACGAGAGTTTCTTATCCATTGAATTTTATTAGTAATGCGATGGAGCCTTCAGTAGGTAGTTTGCCGAAAAATATTTTCTTCCTTACCTGTGATGCATTTGGCGTATTGCCTCCCATCTCTAAATTAAGCCCGGGTCAGGCCATGTACCAATTCATTTCAGGATATACGGCTAAAGTAGCAGGAACAGAAGCCGGTGTGACGGAACCAAAGTCCACCTTCAGCGCCTGTTTTGGCGCCCCTTTCCTTCCTTTACATCCGGGTAAGTATGCCCAGATGCTTGGAGAAAAAATGCAAAAGAACAATGTGAACGTCTGGATGATCAATACCGGGTGGACAGGTGGTTCTTATGGTGTGGGTAAGCGTATGAAATTAAAATACACGAGAGCCATGATCACCGCGGCACTGGAAGGCCAACTGAACAATATTGAGTTTGATTTTCACCCGGTGTTTGGAATGGCTGTGCCCAAAGAATGTCAGGGTGTGCCTCCTGAGGTACTGGATCCCAGGAATACATGGGCGGATAAGAACGCATACGATGAAAAAGCTAGGTATCTGGCCGGTTTATTCATCAAGAATTTTGAAAAATATAAGGATGGTGTTTCCAGGGAAGTGTTGGAAGCAGCACCTAAACTATCTTGACAGCTATATTTTTTGTTGAAAGCCTCTCCCGGAACCCGGAGAGGCTTTTTTGTGTTTTCATTTGAACATTCCTTCATACCTTTTGATATTCTGTTTCGTTTATTATGGGTATGAAAAAGATAAGAAGATATTTCCTGACGGCGCTTATCCTGACGTCACTTTCCTTTTCGCAAAGCGATAAAGAAGAATTGATTGACTGGAAAGCTGGCCAGAAATTGTCCTGGTCGGACTATAAAGGCAATCCTGATCCGGATTCTGATGCGGCAGCCCTGACTGCTACCTACCTTGGTATTGAATACGATATCAGTGAAAAAGGATTATCATGGAAGATACAATGCCGGTTCTCCAAAACGAGATCATGGGGAAGATCCAGGACGGACCATATACTACAGCATGAACAGGGGCATTTTGACATTGCCGAGATATTTGCCCGTAAGCTGAATAAGAAAATGAGCGAATACAAGTTTGATAAGAACTCGTACCAGAAGGATCTGAGAAAGATTTACGAGAGCATAACAACTGAAAAAGAAAAGTTCCAGGATCAGTACGATAAAGAGTCTGACCATAGTCGCAATAAGGAAAAGCAGGCTGAATGGACAAAAAAGATAGCTGAAATGCTAAGCGAGTTAAAAGACCTTTCTCAATATCAATAATTCATTTCTTCAAAATAGTGATCTGTTGTTTGGCAGAGAGGGGTCTTGGTTTGCCATCACCATAAACTGGTGGTGCCAGCACTGGTGGTCTTGACAGAATATCGGTAACTGTTGCTACAAGAAATTCATTTTGAGGATTACAAATGATATTGCTGGATTTCACCCTTCCATTAAGCCCGATCTCATAGTCAAATTCTATATAGTACTCGCCTTTTTTCACTTTCCTGTTTTCATCAGCCTGCGAGGTAATGATCATGGTTTGTTGGTCAATAAATCTTTTCCAGGCCTTTTGCTTGGCGTAGTACAGTTTGTTGAGTGAATCCGGCATGGTATCATCCGGTTTTTGCATTTCAATAGCGGGCTTATTTTCAGCAACTGAACTTTCAGTAACTGCCTGGGCGGCAACAGCAGGCTCCTTCTTAGCAGTTGTTGCTACTGAATCTTTAGATGCTTGTTTAATGGAGTCTTTAGCTATTTCGGCTTGTTTCAAAGGGTTTTTCAGCTTGCCGCTAAAAAGAGAATCTTTCAATGACTGGGCCATCACTGATGAGGTAAAAAACGATAAGGCGATCAACAGGTATGTTTTCATATTTATCAGAATAAGCCGTATAACTGAGCATCCACTTTCCGGATGATCTCCCCGAAATCTTCCTCCTTTTCGGCGAATTTATTCTTGTCCACGTCTATGATCAGCAACTGCCCTTCTTTATAATCTGCTATCCATTTATTGTAATAATCATTCAGTCGTTTCAGGTAATCCAGCCGGATATTTTCTTCGTATTCCCTTCCTCTTTTCTGTATCTGGCCTACTAAGGTAGGTACAGAAGCGTTAAGATAAATTAAAAGATCGGGAGGTTGCACCAGGGTTTTCAGTGTCTGGAAGAAAATAAAGTAGTTGTCAAAATCCCTTTTGCTCATTAAACCCATTTCGTGGAGATTCGGGGCGAAGATGTTGGCATCTTCATAGATCGTTCTGTCTTGTATCACGGTTTCAGTTCCCTTTTGTATCTCCACCAGTTGGCGCAGGCGGCTGTTGAGAAAATATATTTGCAGATTAAAACTCCACCGCGGCATATCCTCATAAAAATCCATGAGGTAGGGGTTATGATCCACATCTTCAAAATTCGGTATCCACTTGTAGTGTTTGCTCAGCATCTCCGTCAGCGTGGTCTTACCGGCGCCTATATTTCCGGCAACAGCTATGTGTTTTGGTTTTTTTGATTTGGCCATGATAGTGAGAATTCCAATTTTTTTAATCCGGCAAGCCGTGAACGTTCAAAGTAAAGATTCTTTTCGGAATTTGCCGGTTTTTAATAATAATTCAGCCCTATCGCCTCCCGTACCAGTTTCATGGTAGCTTTGGCGCTTCGGCGGGCTTTTTCCGCCCCTTTTTCCATTACTTCTTTCAGGTATTTTTCATCGTTGCGGATGGCATCGGCTTTCTGGCGGATAGGCGTAATAAACTTTACCATATCCTCTGCCAGTTGCTTTTTCATATCACCGTAGCGGATGGTGCAGTTATTAAAATCTTCTTCAAATTTATTGATCGTACTGGCAGAGCTTACCAGTTTCATCAAAAGGAAAATGTTTTCAATATAATCCGGCTTCTGCGAATTCTTTTCGGCAGGCCCGCTATCCGTTTTCGCTTTCATTACTTTTTTCCGGATCAGGTCATCATCATCAGAAAGGTATAATGTAGCGTATTGGTTCTCACTCTTGCTCATTTTACCCGCACCATCAAGGCTGGGCACTTTTATCAGCTCCTCACCAAAATTAAAGGCAATAGGCTCCGGAAAAACCTCACCATAGCGGAAATTGAAGCGTTTTACAAAATTGCGGGCCATTTCAAGATGCTGTTCCTGATCTTTACCTACTGGCACATATTTGGCCCGGTGTAAAATTATATCGGCGGTTTGTAATACGGGATAAGTCAGTAAACCGGCGTTCACATTATCGGGCTGCTGGCGGACTTTGTCTTTGAACGTGGTTGTTTTTTCCAGTTCTCCCTGGTAGGCCAGCATATTCAGGTACAGGTATAGTTCCGATGTTTCGTATATATGGCTCTGGCAATACAAAGCTACTTTGTCAGGGTCAAGCCCGCAGGCAATATTTTCAGATAATACCCGGTGCACATTTCGCTTTAACTCCTTTGTATCCGGGTGCGTGGTCAGTGAATGCAGGTCAGCAACCATAAAATAACATTCATATTCTTGCTGCATGCGTACATAATTGCGTACAGCCCCGAAGTAATTGCCCAGGTGGAGAAACCCCGTGGGCCTTATGCCGCTCATAACTATCTCTTTCTTCTTGTTCATAAGGACGGCGAAGATAGTAAAATAGTCAGGAGTCATGAGCCCGGAACCGGTAGCCGGTACCTCCGGCCGGGCGATGATTATACTCATAATTCCTGACTCCGGTCTAAAGGTTATCTTTGCCCGATGGAAGTAAATGATGCCATGGTGGAAAAACTGGCACACCTCGCCAGGCTGAAGTTCGATGATTCTGAAAAAGATGAGATCAAAAACGATCTGCAACGTATGATCGCCTTTGTGGAAAAGTTGAATGAACTCGACCTTGAAGGGGTTGAACCATTATTACACATGAGCGATGAGGTGAATGTACTGCGGGAAGACGAGGTAAAAGGTTCCGTCAGCCGGGAAGAGGCGTTGAAAAACGCTCCGCTCCATGATGAACAATTTTTTAAAGTACCCAAAGTGATCAAAAGCCCCCAACCTTAAAATGTCAAATCCCAAAACCAGGTAAAAGAAACCGGGGATTTGGAATTTGTTTTTTGGAATTTATGAACAATATTATACATCTCGAGAGTATCCGTAAGAGCTACTTCATGGGCAGGCACGAACTGGAAGTACTGAAAGGGGTGTCGCTGGATATTAATAAAAATGAGTACGTAGCTCTGATGGGCCCTTCCGGTTCCGGTAAGAGTACATTAATGAATATCCTTGGCTGCCTGGACACACCTACTGCGGGTGTTTATATCCTTAACGGGCATGATGTAAGTAAAATGGAGGACAATTCGCTGGCGGATATACGAAATAAAGAGATCGGTTTTGTATTCCAGCAATTCAATTTACTGCCACGATTGACAGCGTTGGAAAATGTAGCCCTTCCGCTCGTATATGCCGGTATGAGTAAAAAGCTTCGTAACGAAAAAGCCCTGCATGTACTTGATATGGTGAACCTTTCTGACCGCAGCCACCATAAGCCTAATGAACTGAGTGGCGGGCAATCGCAGCGTGTGGCTATTGCGAGGGCATTGGTCAATGATCCTTCTATTATACTTGCAGACGAACCAACCGGTAACCTTGATACAAAAACCTCTTACGAGATCATGGAGATTTTCGGAAAGATCCATGCAGAGGGTAATACGGTTGTATTGGTGACCCATGAAGAAGACATTGCCCGGCATGCACGACGTGTTATAAGACTGAGAGACGGATTGATCGAAAGTGATAAACAAAGTACAGCTATGGTCGCTCATTGATCTTTGCCGTGTCAGGAGATAGTGTGGAGAGTTTGTGCTCTCCTTTTTTATTTCGCAAACTTTACCCCGGTATTTTTGTTTCAATTTTACCTAAATGGTCACTTATGGCAACGAAGATATATACCAAAACCGGTGATAAAGGAACCACATCACTCATAGGAGGCACTAAAGTTCCCAAGAGCCATCTTCGTATTGAGGCGTATGGTACTGTAGATGAATTGAACTCTTATATTGGCCTTTGCCGGGACTTATTGACAGATGAAAGGACCAGGCATATTTTACATGAAATACAGGACCGCTTATTCACTATTGGTTCCTCGTTGGCTTGCGATCCGGTCAAAGAGCTTAAAATGAGGATACCGGATCTGAAGGAGGAAGATGTGACCCTGCTGGAAAATGAGATTGACCGGATGAATGAATCGCTCGAACCGATGAAAAGCTTTATCCTTCCGGGGGGCCATAACACTGTTTCACAAATTCATATTGCCCGTTGTGTTTGCCGCCGTGCAGAAAGATGTTGTGTACGGCTCGAACTGGAAAGCCTTGAAATGGAAGCTGTCATCATCAAATACCTCAATCGCCTGAGTGATTACCTGTTTGTACTGGCCAGATACACCGCTTACCTGTTAAAGGCAGAAGAAATCCCCTGGAAGCCCCGTGTCTGATCCTGTCAGAAATCTATCATAGCCTTGATCACTCCATTGGCCGGGTCAAGCAACGAAGCGAACTGCTCTTTTACTGTATTAAAGGATAACTTATGTGTGACATATGTGGACGGGTTAACCCGTCCGTTCCTCATGCTATTCATGACATGCTCAAAATCGCTTCTTACAGCATTACGGCTGCTCATCAGTGTAGCTTCTCTTTTATGGAACTCAGGATGACTAAATGAGATATTTTCTTTTTGCAAACCGACCAGTACATATCTTGCCCCATGAGCCATGTACTGAAAAGCGGTATTGATCGCTTTCAGGTTGCCGGTAGCATCAATTACTACCGTTGGCATATTGCCATCGGTAATTTCTTTTAATCTTTCTGTGGTATTCTCAGCCATAACGTTGATCACATGCTCCACCTTTAATTTTTCTTTGCAGAATGAAAGACGTTGCGGATTAACATCCGCTGCGATCACTTTACCTCCTGCTATTCGTGCAAACTCCATAATGCCAAGTCCGATAGGGCCGGCCCCGATCACCAGAACAAACTCTTCTTTCCTTACATGTGCCCGCTGAATACTGTGAGCGCCTATAGCCAGCGGTTCTATTAAAGCCAGCTCTTCGAACGACATTCCTTCACCTTTCAATAAGGCATAATTGGGAACAGCGACATAATTTCTCATACCTCCATCAATATGTACCCCGAATACCCGCATCTGTGCGCAGCAGTTGGGCTTACCATTGATACAGGCAACGCAATGCCCGCAATGGAAATAGGGTATGATGCTAACCGCTTCGCCTTTGGTAAAACCGCTGTTATCTTCCGTGTCATGAATAATAGCTGCCAGTTCATGTCCTAATATCCGCGGGTATTCAAAATAAGGCTGCGTGCCTTCAAAGGCGTGGAGATCAGTGCCGCATATACCAATGCGTTTTATTTCAAGAACGGAATGATCTTTCTGCAACGTTGGTGTATCTGCTGTTCTATAGGCAAACTCTCCCGGTTTTATACAAACAAGTGATTCCATAATGGTGATTTAAGCATTAGCCAGTGCCCTGTCAAGGTGAACATAACCGCCATCCACATAGACCAGCTGCCCTGTGGTATGACTTGACCTGTCACTCAGCAGAAATGCGACCGCATTGGCGATCTCTTCGGCAGTGGTCATCCTGTTTCCAAAAGGGATTTTTGATTCGATCTCCTTCAATTTTTGTTGCGGGTCGGGTAGTGTTTCTATCCATTTTGCATATAGCGGTGTAAAACATTCGGCTACCACTACAGCATTTACCCGGATGCCGTATTTGAGCAATTCGACTGCCCACTCTCTTGTCAGGGCATTTCTTCCACCATTAGATGCTGCATAGGCAGAAGTATTTCCCTGTCCTGTATCCGCTGTTTTGGAAGTGATATTGACAATAGCGCCTTTACTTTTCTTCAGGTAGGGTAAGCTATAATGTGCCATCAGGTAATAGTGCACTACATTCTTATGCAGGCTGCTCATGAATTTTTCATAGCTGCCGTTTTCTAAACCTACTCCATCATTAACGCCTGCGTTATTCACCAGCCCATCAATGCGGCCAAATTTTTCCACAACTTTCTTTACAGCCGCTTCACATTCTCCGGGTATGGATAACTCTGCTTTCACGGCATAGGCCTTGCCGCCGGATTTTTCAATGGCTTTTACTGTTTTGTCGTTATCCTCTTCATTTCTCCCTACAATAACTGCTACGGCTGATTCAGCAGCCAATACTTTGGCGATTCCTTCACCTATTCCCTTAGCGCCGCCGGTCACTATAATGACCTTATCTTTTAATCCGAGGTCCATTTGTATTATTTAAGATGATAAAATTTAATGGCATTGCCGCCAAAAAGAAGATCCTGTTCATTTTGACTGAATGAGGAAAAGTAATCTTTTACAATTCCCTGCATTTTTTCATAAGAAGCGGCGACCAAACATACCGGCCAGTCAGATCCATACATAATACGGCCAATGCCGAAAGTGTTTACCACCACTTCTAAATACGGGTTAAAATCCTCCGGACCCCATCGTTTCCAATCAGCCTCCGTGACCATGCCCGATATTTTGCAGTAAACATTTTCATATTCTGCGAAGGCTACTATATCTTGTTTCCAGTCGTTAATCTTTTTATCCTTTATATAGGGTTTTGCTATATGATCTATAACAAAAAGCTGATCAGGGAATGCCTTTACAAACTGTAATGTATGTTTTAACTGATCGGGGAATATAAGTATATCGTACGTAAAGTCATATTTCTTTAGTAATCTTATCCCATTCATAAAGGAGGGTTGCAGCATGAAAGCCCTGTCTTTTTCTCCCTGCAATACATGGCGAAACCCTTTCATTTTTCTGAACTGGCTGTAGTAAGCCAGTCTTTCTTCAACAAATGGCGATCGAAGATCGACCCACCCAACAATGCCTTTAATAAAATCATTCTGTGTTGCATTGTTCAGCTGAAACTCGTTTTCGGTTTCTGACTGATCAGACTGAACTGTTACACATCCATCAAATCTATTTAGGCTTAAAACCATTTCCAGTTCGGCAGGAAGAAAATCCCGTTGTATCACAGACATATCATCAGTGATCCAGCTATCTCTTACCGGATCGAATTTCCAGAAATGCTGGTGGCTGTCAATGCGCAGCATACGCAACACATTTTTGTTTAGATGTGCCAAGACCATCAATACCGAGTTCCATCACGTCACCCGGTTTCAGATATAGCTGCGGGTTCATACCTAAGCCGACACCAGGAGGCGTGCCGGTTGAAATAACATCTCCGGGCAGTAAGGTCATAAAATGACTGACATACGAAACAACGTGTGCCACATTAAAAATGAAAGTGGAAGTGCAGCCATTCTGCATGGTTTTGTTATTCAATGTCAGCCATAATTTTAAATTATTCGGGTCAGCCACTTCATCTTTAGTGACTAACCATGGGCCGAGTGGGGCAAATGTATCACAGCCTTTTCCTTTGTCCCATGTGCCGTTTCTTTCTAATTGAAACTCTCTTTCGCTAAGATCATTGTGCAGGCAATAGCCGGCGATATAGTCCATAGCATAGCTTTGCTCCACATAGCTGGCTTTTTTATCGATCACTACAGCTAGTTCTACTTCCCAGTCTGACTTAACAGAGTTCTTCGGAATGATCACATCATCATATGGGCCACACAAGGCAGTGGTGGATTTCATAAATATGACCGGCTCCGAAGGAATAGCGGCTCCTGTTTCTTTAGCATGATCGGCATAATTAAGACCTATGCAAACGATCTTGGAAGGCCTTGCAACCGGGGAGCCGATACGGGTACCTGCCGGCAATTTTTTTAAACTGCCTTTATTGGCGGCAAGATGTTTTTGCAAACGCTGCAAACCGTTTGTTTCAAAGAATTGCTCATTATAATCTTCTCCAAAGTCTGAAAGATCGTAATTGATATTATCAATCACTATTCCGGGTCTTTCTTTATTCAGTTCTCCGTGCCTGATCAGTTTCATATGTGTGTTTAATTGTTCAGTTTGATAAATCCACCGTCAATAGGGTAATCGCAGCCGGTGATGAATGAGGCCTCATCACTACAGAGGTATAAGGCAAGATTGGCAACTTCTTCCGGTTGTGCCATTCTGCCGATAGGCTGCCCTTTGGATAATTTTTCAAACATCTCTTTTTCTTTGCCGGGATAATTTTTTGCCAGGAAGCCATCTACAAATGGTGTATGTACACGGGCAGGGGAGATGCAATTGCAGCGGATATTGTATTTGATATAATCTCTTGCTGTGGCGAGGGTCATTCCTACTACGGCTCCTTTGGTCATCGAATAAGCAAACCGGTCCGTGATGCCGACAGTGGAAGCGATAGATGCCATATTCAAAATAACACCGCCTGTTTTTTTCATAACAGGGATCACTTCATGCAGGCAATTATAAACGCCTTTGATATTTACATTGTATAAACGATCTATATCTGCTTCTGCAGTGGTCTCTGCTGTTCCTACATGGGCAATGCCTGCATTATTGACCAAAATGTGAATAGAGGTGCCTGCAGCAGTAATTGAATCAACGATACTCTTTACTTCCGGCTGGAGTGCAACATTGCAGGAATGAAAAAATGAATGACCACCAGCCGCATTGATCTCTTCAACGACCTTTCGGGCATTTTCATCGAGGTCAAGGAGATGAACGGTACTTCCCTGGCGGGCAAATACTTCAGCGATCGCTTTTCCGATACCACTTCCACCCCCGGTGACAATGGCATTTTTTTCTTTCAGGCTAAACATCGTTATCTGGATATCAGTATTCCTGTTTTAGTAAGAAACTTGTTCTTGTGGTAACTCAAATTTATCGTAATCGTCAATAAACGTCACCACATTCCTGAATTTTTTAAATTCTTCTTTTTTATGCATGGATGTGATGACCACGCAATCCATGCCGGCATTCACCGCTGTTTCCACTCCTTTGGGAGCATCTTCAAACACCAGGCAATCTTCAGGGTTTACAGCCAGGCGGGTTGCACATTTATAGTAAGTCTCGGGATCAGGTTTGCTATTCGCCACATCATCAGCGCTGACGATAGCATCAAAATACTGCCTGATTTGAAGACCATCCACCACGAAGTCAATATTATATTGAATAGCAGCAGAACCGATCGCCATTTTTATCCCGTCGTTATGTGATTTTAGCAAAAGCAAATCCAGGCCATTTATCAATTTCAAATGCGGCTTGAACTCCCGCTGGTATTGTTTTTCTTTTTCAATACTGATCCTGTCTTTTTCCTCCTTGGTAAAACGGCCAGGTAATACACGTTCGAGCAGTTCCTGGTTCTTGCCATAACATTCTTCTTTTGTTCTTTCCAGGGAAATGCCGGCACCAAGTTCATTGAGGATGCGGTACCACGCTTTGATGTGGTAAGACATATCGTCAATCATTGTACCATTGAGGTCAAAGAGAAAGGCCTTGTACTTCATTTACTGAAATTTTGCAGCATTACAATTTCAGCAAGCATCCGGACTGCAATGTTCGGCAAAAATCGGCTATATGCGCATTAAAAAGATATGATTTTACTTGTCAGCAATAATTATTTTTTGTTTTACTGACTGTTGTTCGTCTGTGATGACCAGGTAGTAGAGGCCGGTTTTATAGTGTGACACAGAAATGATCGCCGGAGAAGTGTTGTTAAGCACAAATGACTGGGTGGTCAGTACACGACCCGTATTGTCCAATAGTTGTATGGCAGCTTTCCTGTACTGTCCTGATGTTGTTGTGACGTTAATAAAATTTCTTGCAGGGTTGGGATAAAGCGTATAGTAAGCAGCTTCTGCCTTTTCAGTTGTCAGTATCACCACTTTTGAATAACTGTATTCACCATCTATGTCAACGATCTTCAGGCGATACCAGTTTTTGGATGATGGGTACAGGTCCCTGAAAGCATACTGCTGATTAAAATTTGAATTGCCATTTGCATTAACTGTTCCGATGTTGTTCCATGTATTTCCGTTGTCTGCAGAGCGCTGAATAATAAATTTAGCTGTATTTATTTCCCGGGCAGTAGCCCAGTTCAGGTGTATAGCTGTTTTATCAGCTGACCACTGACCTGTAAAGCTCATTAATGTTACCGGCAATGCGAGATCGGATCTTGTGTACCAGATAGGAGAGGAAACGATCTTGTTCCCATCTGCCTGTGTGATGATCACAAAGTAATACCAGGTAGAATTATTGGGTTGAACATTAGCTGCATCACCACTGGTGAAACTAAAGTTTGAAACATTTGAGTAGGATCTCAATGGAGAGGAGGGTACAGGGTCGCCGACAGGCGCTCCCCACAGAGCAATATCACTGACCACTTCTCCGTCCGGGTCAGTGACCAGCAATGATAAGGAAGGTAAGCCACCCTTTGTAACAATACTGCCCATCGGATCATTATTGTTTTTGAATTCAACTCTTGCATTACAATCCTGTGAAGCATAATAGCGTCTTGCCCTGAAGGCTTCCATTACTGCTGTTCTCGTTTTTGCTGTGGCCAGTAATACAGTGCGGTTGGTATTGACAGTGCCAAAGGTCATGTAGTGATTATCATGATCCATTTGCGGCGCTATATGATATCCTTTCGCTAGCATCGATTTGAAATAACCAAGATCGCCCAGTGAAGAAGGGAAATCGTTATACGTTGTACTTACCGAAAAAGCAGGCCCGCTTTCTATGGCCGAACCCACAACGGCGCTTGCTGCAACCGTATTATAGCCACTGACCAACCCGTTATAATCAGAAGTATTCGGATGTGCGAGGGTAGCAAATGCGCCTGACCGGTTATTGATTGTTGTCCATAAAGTGCTGTAATCATTCTTGGCTACAAAGTTGTCATAGTTACCTGCTTCCCAGCCGATCAGTTTGTCGTCAAAGCCATATATAAGTACATGCCCTCCGTTGCTGATCACACCCCATTCCATCCCCCATAATGTTACGATGCTGTTGCCTGTCAAAGGGCTGGTTACGCCATTTAATAATTGTGCCTGGTTATACCCGGTCAGGTAATCTGAATAGCTCATACCTGCACCGGAGTGATTATGTTCTGACATGCCGAGAAAATCCATGCAATTAGCATCCCGTGCAAATTCAAAATCATCCTTAGGTGTTTTAGATGTATTTTCCTTATTACCGTCAGAATAACTGGAATGGGCGTGGATATTTCCGAATAAATATTGAAAACCTGATGACGGGTCAAAGGGCTGTCCTGTCAATTCTACACCAGCAGACCATAAGACGCCGAGGCGTGTAAAGACTTTGAAAAAGTAAGTGGTATTATTGGTAAGCCCGGTTATGGTAACTGTATTACCTGTTGCCCGGTAAACCACCTGTGTTCCTGATGAATAACCGGAATTCGCTGCTCCGGTATAATCACTTCCCAGTCCTGAAATGCTGGCAGTAGAAGCTACCACCAATATCTGGTCAAAACATAGGGTGGATGAAGGATTGGCCCAGGTAAGCGTTGCCAGACCGTTACCGGCCGATACGACAAAGGAAGATACATTCGCAGGAGTCACACATGCGGTGGTAAAGCTCCCGGTTAACGGAACCTGGTTGTAACATATACCTGCATCGTTATACTCATATAACGCGAAAAAATAAGTAGTGTTGGGGGATAAAGAAGTATAGCTAAAGGAGGTAGCCGTTCCGTTATAGATAACATAATTACCTGTGCCTATCTGGGTACCTGTTGAATAACTGACGCTATTAAACGGCGCCTGAGTAACAGAAGAACCTGCCCTTGCTATGATCATTATTTTGTCTCCATTACCACGGGTGTAGGAAATATCCATTGAGTTTCCGGTGACATTAGATGCAGCTAAACCGGTTGCCTGTAAAGAAGGAGCGGTACACGCAGGAGGTGTAGTGGTAGCTGTATTGCCGGTCAGAGGGCTAACAAGATGATAGCAATTGGTCGCATTATCGTAGCTGTAAACAAAGAAATAATACGTTGTCCCGGGAGTAAGGGAACCTGTAGTAAAACTCGTGGAGCCGGAAACAGAGATAACGATACCATTACTGATTATGTCATCAGCATTATACACCTGTCCATTGGCTGGTTGTGAACTTAAGGAAGCAGAAGTACTCATAATCACTAAGTAAGCTGAAGCATTTATAAGACCCGGGACGGCAGCCGTGAAGCTCCCATTTATAGTGTTGAATGAAGGGGTCAATATCAATGCTGTCGGCTGGTTGGTCGGGGAACAAGGTGCTGCGGTTCCGGCGACACGGATATTATCAAACCTGTTGTTACCACTGGTGGAGGTAGCTCCGTCCAGTGTTATCCGGATTTTGAAATTCGGGTTATTATTAGCTGCAGCGATGGCGATAAAACTCACGGTTTGAAGTGAGAATGAGGTGACATTACGGCCTGATATAGTAGTTACGTTAGTATAATTAGTACCGTCCACTGAATAATCAATGGTGTGAGTAGTAAAACCAGCAGCAGTGCCCCGGGTAGCATAAGTAAGCAGGATATCTTTGAAACCAAGAGTGGAAGCATTAATAATAAATGATTTAGTGTTGTTGTTACTGCTGACCACTGAAAAAGATTCCCCGGCGATACTACTGGTGAACCCGGAGGCATCCAGGGTGGATCCGGAGAAATTATCGGTATTATCAAATGTATGCGTGATGCTGCCATAATTGGCAGTGCTTGTAGCTGTGATGGGCGAAGGCCATTTCATGCCTGTAGTAGCAGAGGCGCCGGTATTAAAATCCCAGTAATGGATATTCGTTTGTGAAACGGCAATGATACTGGCAAGGGAGAATAATAAAAGAACAGCAATCTTTCTCATAGAGCGGATAAAGATGTGGTTTACAGTGACTGAAATAGAGTGTAAATATATTATAAAAAAGGGTAACGACGAAGAGCAAAAGGAGGTCGTACAACTACTATACGCAATACCTTTAGGAATGGGTCAGTGAAAAAATCTTTAGCAGCTAAATAATTACTCTTATCTTATTTAAAATAAACTTTTAATGGTTCAAAAAAGGCCTTGACGGTATAGTTTTTATATCTATATTTTGCAATACACATTTTCATAATGATGATAAATGTGCTATAAAAGACCAAATCCTGACAAGTAAAAACCATCCAACCACTATGGAAAAGATCACTATCCTCATTGCAGACGACCACACCCTGGTCAGACAATCCTGGAGCTACATCCTTAACGCTGATCTCAGATTTAAAGTAATTGGTGAATGTGCCAGTGGAGAAGAAGCTGTTGAACTGGCAAAGGAAACCCGGCCGAATGTTGTCATTATGGACATCAATATGCCGGGCATGAACGGGATTGAGGCAACACAACAGATCCGGAAGTACTCACCCGGCTCCAGGATCCTCGGAGTTTCGTTACATACACAGCCTGCTTATGTACGCCAGATGATCCATAACGGGGCCATGGGCTATGTGACCAAAAATTCGTCCTGCGAGGAATTGCTCAAGGCCATCATGGAGATTGCCAGCCACAGGAAATATATATGTGAAGAGATTAAAACTATATTGTCTGATAACATGATCAGTAATGATGAGCAGCACCAGGGGCTTAATTCGCTTTCACGCAGGGAAATTGAGATCATCGGCTTTATCCGCAAGGGATATTCTTCAAAAGAAATAGCAGAAATGCTGAACCTTTCTGTCAAAACGGTAGAGGTGCATCGCTATAATACCCTCAAAAAGCTGAACCTGAAAAATTCTGCTGCAATGGTTAATTATATTAACAACAGTCAGCTTGGAATTGCCAGTTGATGGTTTACTTCAGGCCGGCTGGTTAGCTGGTTTCAGGACCCTCCTGTATTCAATTCAATCACAAAAAAAGGCCGTTCGTTAAACAAAAGACCCCATTCACTAAAGTGGCCATTTTTTCCGGCCATTTCTGTCTTTTCTTTGTAGGGCAATCAGGAACATTAACCTTAATCTTTGTCCAACCAGAAAATTCTTTCTCAATAGCAGTAGTTTGGGTTTCTTATGTGAACGGCCCGGGAGTCTTCCAGGGCTTCTCTTTTTTAAGAAGTTCCTCCATTAAATTTGTATTTATAAAACTCATCACCAATGGGAGTGTGGAACCAAATTGCTGAATATCTCTACCTGAAAAAGAAGGATCCTGACAGGCCAAAGACCAAATGGATCGGCTATATGCATGGTATCAATCGTATCAGCCTGCTAATCTTTATTATCTGCCTGATCATCCTGGCCATTAAACTGCTGCGGTAAGAAAAGTATATATGGAAGAAGCGGCTTTTGCCGATGCATTGCCTCCCTGACTGAGTAAATATTTCAGGTCGGCATAATCTTTTTGCAGTGCTTCAGCATAGGTTGTATCAGCCAATAATCTTTGTAATTCTTGTTGCAGGTTTTCAACAGTCAGTTCATCCTGTATCAGCTCTTTGACCACCAGTTTATTCATGATCAGGTTGACAAGGGAAATGTATTTTACCTTGATCACTCTTTTGGCGATCTGGTAGGAAATGGATGAGCCTTTGTAACAAACTATTTCCGGAACTGTAAACAGTGCTGTTTCCAGAGTAGCTGTACCTGATGTTACCAATGCCGCTTTAGCCTGGAGCAAAATAGCGTAGGTCTTGTTCTTTATCATGCTGACATTAGGATATTGGTCTGTAAAGGGCTTATAAAAATCATCTTCGACAGAAGGTGCCTGGGCAACAATAAACTGGTGGCCGGGGAAATGTTTGCTTACTGCCAGCATGATGGGCAGTTTTTTTATGATCTCCTGTTTCCTGCTACCGGGTAATAGAGCGATGATGTCTCTTTCAGAAAATTTGTCTTTTGCACCTTCTGCTTTGTGCCTTTCCACCACTTCTACCAATGGATGCCCTACATACTCCACTTCCCAGTTCCATTTGTTTTTGAAATAATCTTTTTCGAACGGGAGTATCACCAGCATCTTATCGATACATTCTTTCATCATCTTTACGCGGTTCTCCTTCCAGGCCCATACCTGCGGGCTGATATAATAGATCACTTTTAATCCCTGTTGTTTTGCCCATTTCGCTATACGAAGATTAAAGCCTGGATAGTCTATCAGGATCAGCGTATCAGGTTTATATTGAAGTATATCTTCTTTACAAAATTTTAAATTCCTGAAAATGGTACGCAGGTTCATCAGCACTTCTGTGAAGCCCATAAAAGCGAGGTCACGATAATGCTTTACTAATTCTGCACCCGCTTCCTGCATTTTATCGCCTCCCCAGCAACGTATCGCAGCGGATATGTCCAGCTTTTTGAGTTCCTTTATAAGATTGCTGCCGTGCAGGTCACCGGATGCTTCACCGGCAATTACATAATATTTCATTGCCTCGCAAAATACAAATTGTTCAGCAGAGAACCGGGCGATGAAAAAAACGTTGCAATGAAAAGAGGGAAAACCTTTATACGTTAAACACCTTCAGTACCAATATTGCTATACCGTAAATGAGTGTAATCAGGAAAATGCCTTTTGCCGTTTTATCACGATGGGTATTTACGTATAAGGTAAATAGAACAACATTCGCCAGCAACGAGAGTGATCCAAATGATGTGATCATCCTGTTGTCATGTATAAAATAATCCAGGAATTCAAAGAAGTTATAAGACGGGAATTTGATAAAATATATCACTACAAGCCCGATAAGAGGGCCGATCAGCCCAAGTATCAGCCCGAGTTTCAGGTTATCTCTTTTGAAGATCATTATTTCCAGAGTTTTTCTAATTTGGCTTTTAAAACGTAATTCGTCAGGTCAAATTGTACAGGTACCACGCTTACGTAATTATTTGCCAGCGCCCATACATCGGTATCTTTCCCTTTATCAAAGTTGACAAATTCACCGGTAAGCCAGTAGTATTTCCGGCCATTAGGGTCTGTTCTTTCTACAAAATCCTCTTCGTATTTGGCATAGGCCTGTTTACATATTTTCAATCCTCTTAAGAGTTCGGCAGGTACAGAAGGGATATTGACATTAAAAACCGTGTGCTTGTCCAATTTTGTTTTCAGCATTTTTTCTACCACCATCCGTGTGTACTTCCTTGCACCGGTAAAATCTGCTTCAATATTATAGTCGAGCAGCGAAAAACCGGCTGAAGGAATGCTTTCAATAGCTGCCTCAACTGCTGCAGACATGGTGCCGGAATAGATCACGTTGATGCTATGATTGGCACCATGATTGATGCCGCTTAAACAAAGATCTGGTTTACGGTGCAGGATCTTATCAACGGCTAGCTTAACACAATCAACCGGAGTGCCGGTGCAGGCATACGATTCGACATCGTTAAACACATGCACTTTATGCAACCGGAGAGGTTGACCAATCGTAATAGCATGCCCCATGCCTGACTGCGGCTTATCAGGGGCCACTACTATTATTTTCCCAAGATCTTTTACTGCTTCTACGAGATTTGCAATACCGGGAGCGGTTACTCCATCATCGTTAGTGATAAGGATTACTGGTTTTTCTTTCTTTGATTTTGCCATAGCACGGCAAAAGTGATACTTTTTTTTTATACATCAAATAATACGGGAGACAGCGTACCGGCCGGCCATATCACTGACGGGGTACCTGCTAGGCTTTTATGGGAGCAACAACATGTTTTTTAACAAGAAAGTACTTGGAAATGTCAAATTAGTTAGTATTTTGCATGCTAAATATATTAGTGTATGGCGATAGCTAATAAAAATCTCAAATACCTGCGTAAGCTCCGTGGCTGGACGCAGGAAGAGTTTGCGCAAAAACTGCGTATCAAACGTTCCTTGCTGGGTGCTTATGAAGAAGAAAGGGCAGAGCCCCGTATTGATGTGCTGGAGGTGGTATGTGATATATTTAAGCTTACCCTGGACGATATACTTCGAAAAGATCTAAGTGATAATAAAACTAATTATCTGGCCAAACGCAGGGCAATGAAACTGGCGGGCGGCAGAAGCGATATCCCGTTCGTGCCTGTAAAAGCCGCTGCAGGTTATCTCGCAGGTTATGGCGACCCTGAATTTGTAGACGAACTGAATACGTTTACCCTGCCCATGCTGGCAGGTGGTAATTACAGAGCTTTTGAAATAGTAGGCGATTCGATGCTTCCTACTCCCAGCGGCTCGGTGATAGTAGGGGAAAAAGTGGATAGTTTAGATAGCCTGAAGAACAATGCTGCCTGTATAGTGGTTTCCCGGAATGAAGGGATCGTTTATAAAAGAGTTCAGAAAAATAACCGGGCAAAGAATAAACTTACTCTTGTCAGCGATAATCCTGTTTTCCATCCTTATATGGTCAATGCTGATGAGGTATTGGAAGTCTGGCAGGCACAGGTCGTCATTTCAAGGACTGATAACCAGCAGAGATGGAATATGAACCAGTTAGCTGATATGGTTACCAACCTGCAGGAACAGGTAGTTTCCCTTAAAAAAAAGCTGAACTAACCCCATTTTACGCTCTGAAAATATATTTTGAGGCATCTTTCACGGCATGACCGTAGTCTTATATATTTGTAAGGATACGAGATATGCTGCTGCGAAGAGTTATACGCTTATCCTTTTTGTTACTGGTTTGTGGACAGGTTTTTTCCCAGTATAAATCTATACAAGCCGTAAAGATCAGCCAGCCACCGAAAATTGATGGGTTGCTGGATGATTCTGTATGGCAAAATGTAACACCCGCTACCGGGTTCATTCAGAATTACCCTTCTTATGGTCAACAGGCATCTCAGAGAACGGAAGTAAAGATAACTTATGATAATTCCGCCATTTATATCGGAGCTTACCTGTATGATGATCCCTCCCTGATAAGAAAGCAATTGACAGCGAGGGACGAAGAGCAGCAAAGCGACCTTGACTTTTTCTCTGTTTTTTTGGATACTTATAATGATCACCAGAATGGGTTTCAATTCCTCGTCACCAGTTCAAACGTACAGACTGATGCAAGACTCAGCCCTAATTATACTATAGAGGAAGGCGAATATGGAGACAAAACCTGGGATGCAGTCTGGGACAGTAAAGTAAGCATCGCGGCAGACGGCTGGATGGTAGAAATGCGTATTCCCTATTTGTCATTAAGGTTTTCAAAAAAGGAGAGACAGGACTGGGGTATTCAATTGCTCAGGTCAGTAAGAAGAAATAATGAAATGACATTCTGGAGCCCGGTTGACCCGAAAGTAAATGGTTTTGTCAACCAATTTGGGATTTTGCAAAACCTGCAGGATATAAAGCCCCCTTTGCGACTAAGTTTCTCGCCTTATGTATCTGTTGGTTACAGGGGCACACCTGAAAGTAGCGGCTATAAAAATGAGCAACTTGCCAGCGGAGGAATGGATGTAAAGATCGGCATCAATGAAAGTTTCACGCTGGATGCTACACTGATCCCTGATTTTGGCCAGGTAATCTCCGATAATATCGTCAACAATCTTACTCCTTACGAGATACGGTTTGCCGATTACCGGCCTTTCTTTACAGAGGGGACGGAAATATTCAATAAAGGAGGCCTGTTCTATTCCAGAAGGATAGGAGCGATGCCCGGAGGGTATTATGATGTCATAGACATAGCGGGTGGCGACCCTAATATAGAGATCGTCAAGAACCCTGCAAGAACGCAATTGTATAACGGGCTTAAATTTTCAGGCAGGACAAAAAAGAAACTGGGTATTGGTGTTTTTAATGCTGTCACGGCACCTATGTATGCTACGGTGAGGGATAAAACAACACGGGATAAAACAAAAATGCTTACCGAGCCTTTGAGTAATTACAATATCATTGTACTGGACCAGGCATTAAAGGGGCGTTCTTTCATCACCTTCACCAATACCAATGTGCTGAGAAACGGAAATGAAAGAGATGCTAATGTTTCCGGTCTTGATTTCAGCTTCTATGACAGGAAAAATGTTTTTAATATAAAGGGGTATCTTCATTACAGTAAAGTGTATACTGCAAGCCCTTATGATGGATATAATACATCCTTGCGTATCGGCAAAGTAAGCGGCAGGGTTCAGTATTATGTACAAAATGTAATACGATCTGATAGGTATGATCCAACCGACCTTGGCTATCTGAACACTCCCAACCTGAATATTAATACATGGGTTCTGTCCTATAACCAGTTCACCCCTACCAAAAGCTTTCTTAATTACAGTTATGAGGTATCAGGCACCTATAGCAGAATATATAGACCGGACCGTTTCAACAGTCTTACATTGCGGGGAGAAGGGTACTGGACATTTAAAAACTTCTGGGAGGCCACTGCCAGTATCGGCTACCTGCCCGATCAACATGATTATTTTGTTCTGGGAAGATCAGCATTAAATTATGCCAGGAGACCTGCTTACGGCTATGCAGGTCTTGAAGGGAATACGGACAGCAGAAAAAGATTTCTTTTTAGTTACGAGCTGCTGTTGGCCGACTTTTTTAAAACACCCGGGAAAAAATACCATATCGCAGAGGGAGGCCTGCGGTATCGTTTCAGTAATAAATTCTCATTGGAATTATCTCACCGCCATGAAGCAGAGACCAACTATATCGTATATGCAGGCAAAGAGACCGTCAGCGGGGATCCTATCATTGCCTTTGTCGATTTTAAAGATGTCACTTCCATCTTGTCGGGTATCTATAATTTCACTCCCCGCATCAACCTTACTCTGCGGGCCCGGCATTACTGGAGCCAGGTGCTGTATGACCGTTTTGCCAACGTTGATACGAAAGGAAACCCGGTTGACCGCCCTTTCATCCCCAATATGGACCAGAACTTCAATGTCTTTAACCTCGATGCATTTTTTACCTGGGATTTTCGCTTGGGCAGCCGTCTGATACTTGGATACAAGAATGCACTTGGAGAAGATGAGGTAGCCGATGGAACAAAAAACAGGGATTACATCAGGAATCTTGGCGAAACTTTTTCCCTGCGGCATGGTCATGAACTCACACTCCGGTTCATTTATTTTCTTGATTACAGCCAGTTGAAAAGAAGGCGCTGATCAGCAAAATCAACGATTGATTGGAACAATATCTTTTTCGATTACTGCAAAAGCATGTTCGTCTTTTCCTGGTTCAACCAAATAAGTGCCTGTGAAACGACTGAAAGCAGGCAGCACACAGAAATTTTTGGTAAAATAAAAACACGGGAAACGTAATGACTGGCGGCCCTTTCCCCTGATGATAATACCGGGATGGAGATGCCCTGAGAAAATATATTGCCCTTTTGCAGCCGTTATATTATCAGTTTCTACATCATGAACAAATAGAAATTTTTTCAGTAACAGTTCTTTGTGGCTTACCGTAATATCTGCTTCGCTGTACCAGGTATCTTCCAGTATATCATGGTTGCCTTTTACCAGGTGAACATCAAGTGTTGAAAAATCTTTTCTCCATTTCCGGAAAAGGTCCATCTCTTTATTGATAAGGCTATGAGTAAGGTCGCCCACAATGATGAGCCTTTCAGCTTTAAAGAATAATATCTGAGTCAGCAGGCGGTGCAGGTCATCCTTATATACCTGCTGTGGAATGCCAATGCCTGCTTTACGGAAATGCCCGGTCTTGCCTGCATGCAGATCGGCTACGATGAGTGTGGATTCATTTTCCCAGAACAATGTTCTTTCCGCACTTACGACCAAATGCTCTTCACCAACGATATGCGAAAGGTATGCCGCCATAGGGCTGCAAAACTAAAAGCAATTACTGTTTTTCAAAACGAAATTATTTTTCCAGTTGTACCTGCATTTTCTTTACACGGTCTTCCAGCTTTTCAGAAGAAAGGTCTTCACGCATACTATCAACTTTAATGGGGAAGCAAAAAGGAGTTAATTGTTGTGGAAATGTGATCACTATTTTGGAATGCTGAATTCGTTGCAGCATATCTCTCAACCTTACTTCTTCCATTTGCTGATCCAGTACTTCCTGGTAAGATTGGCGCAGTAAAACATTCTCCGGCTCGTATTCACTGAATACACTAAATAATAATGATGCTGACGCCTGGAGATGGCGGGCTTTCTTTTTTTCACCCGGCATACCCTGGAAGATCAATCCGCCGATAGCAGCAATATCACGGAACTTTCTTTTTGCCATTTCTGTCGAGTTCACACTTCGCTGTATGTCGGCCAGCAGGTTGGCAGGCGAGAATAGCTCATATACATTGCTGTCGTCAACCGGTATGGGCTGGTCGCTCAGTAATTCAAAACCGTAGTCGTTCATCGCAAACGAAAACGTAATGGGCCTGATACGGCTGATACGCCAGGCAAGGATCGCCGCCATTGCTTCATGCACCAGCCTTCCTTCAAAGGGATAAACAAACAAATGAAAACCATCTTTTGTTTCGATTTGTTCGATCAACAGTTCATGTTGTTTTGGTACATGCGATACTTTTTCCTGCAGATCGAACAATGGTTCAAGGGCGAGTAATTCCGCTTCAGGTTCATTTGATCCCTGATTGCTGACCTCCATTCTCCTGTCTAATGTTTCTCTCAGTTTTTTTCCCAGGTTGGCGCTTAATGGCATTCGCCCTCCCTGCCAGCTTGGTACCTTTGATTTTTTCGCATTACTTTTTTTTACATAAGCTGTCATCTCTTTGCACATGACATATTCAAGGTTCCTGCCTGCCAGCGTAAACACATCACCGGGTTCCAGCCTCGAGATGAACCATTCTTCAATAACGCCGACATACCCGCCGCTGATAAAACGGACTTTCATCATGGATTCGCTGACAATGGTGCCGATATGCAGCCGGTGACGCATAGCGAGTTTCCGGCTTTTAATTTTATAAATACCATCTTCTATTTCCGTTTTTTTGTAATCATCGTATTGGTATAGCGCTTTGCCCCCGGAACTAATAAAGTGAATCAATTGTTCCCATTCTTCCGGTACCAATTCCCGGTAACAATAAGTTCGTTTTATTTCCCGGAAAATTTGCTCAGGTACAAAACCGTCTGATATTGCCAGTGTATTCAGGTACTGTATTAACACATCGTAACACAGCAGCATGGGCATACGGCTTTCGATCATTTTTTCTTTGATCGCTTTTTTTAATGCAGCGGCTTCGGCCAGTTCGAGAGAGTGAGTGGGTAAAAAAAATATTTTACTGACGGCGTCAGGACTATGCCCGCTTCTGCCGGCACGCTGTAAGAACCTTGCCACTCCTTTTGGCGAACCGACCTGTATCACTGTTTCAACGGGACGGAAATCAACGCCAAGATCAAGACTGGCTGTGCAGACTACGGCCTTTAATCTCCCTGAGTGTAAATTTTCTTCCACCCATGTACGTAATTCCATGTCAACAGATCCATGGTGCAAGGCGATGGAACCGGCAAGACCCGGGTGAATATCGAGCAGTGTCTGGTACCATGTTTCGCTCATACCTCTTGTGTTAATAAAGATGAGTGTGGTCCGGCTTTGCTCAATGATGGGAATTAATTTGTGCGCCAGTTTGATGCCCAGATGACCCGCCCAGGGATATTTTTCTATCTCATCGGGAAAAATGGACTCCACTTCGATCTCTTTATCCATATCGGCTTTGACGATCACACCTTCTTGCTGCAATGGAGACAATAGGACATCTTTTGCTTCTTCCAGGTTTCCTATTGTGGCGCTGATTCCCCATACGGATGGCTTTTTATTGACCAGTAACCATTGACTACTGACTATCCTGCTTATCGCCAGCTCCACTTGTACCCCTCTCTTGCTCCCGATCAATTCATGCCACTCATCTACCGCAATTATTTTCAGTGAACGAAATGTTTCTGCATATTCTTTTTGGGCCAATAGCAAATGCAAACTCTCCGGGGTAATGATCAGCAACTCCGGCATTTGTTTTTTTTGTCTGGCCCTTTCGGCTGTATCCGTATCACCGTTCCGGATGCCTACCTTCCAACCTATGCCGAGCTCCTCAATTACTTCTTCCATGGCACGGCCAATATCTTTTGCCAATGCACGCAATGGGGTGATCCATAGCAGTTGCAGTTTTTTTCCCGGATTAGATTTATAATCATCCGGGTGATGATTGATAAAGTCAATAACAGCGCCTAAAAAAACAGAGAAAGTTTTGCCACAACCCGTAGGCGCATTTACCAGCCCGCTTTTATGGTTGATGATATGTTGCCAGGCCTGTTCCTGGAAAAGAAATGGTCTGAAATCCTTTGAAAGAAGCCAGTTGCTGACAACAGAATATCCCTTGGTTTGCTGCAGGTTCACACTACAAATAAAGAATGAAATTACGGAAGGTTGGCTATCCTAATTCACACTTCTGATGATTCCGTCCTGCCATTTGAGGAAATATATCTTCTTGTTCTCGAAATAATCCAGGGACATATTTTTTTTATTCAACACCGGCTGTATGTCAAAATCGGTAAAGACCTTGTTTTGCTTATTCCCGAGATTGGATGAAAGATCTTTACCATATTGCAGCAGAAGTCTGGCGAACTTCCAGGTTACTTCATACCCACGGAAAACCATATCACTTGGCCGGGCATACATAATGTTGTTGAAATGATTGGTAATAGATTGGCTGATCTTATCTGTTTTAGCATTGTAGAACGGTGTGCCATAGGTGATCTCAAGACCTTTAAATTCCGGTTTGGTAAAATCCTTGATCGCATCCCATGTAGGCATGCCCATTACAGATGAAGGATAATCCTTGTTTAGCAAAGCTAATTGTGTAGCCAGCCTTTTTCCGAAACCGGCATCCAGGCTACCCGTAATACAGAGCGTACGGCGGACGGTATCCAGGTGAGCTCTTAACTGATTAACGGTGAAACTATCAGGAAGGTCCACATATTTTACCTTCAGGGGAACTGACATTGTTACTTTGCCGAATTCATCAAAGTAGCTTTTTATCATATCCTCAGTGGTACCCTTTTTCCTGAACATGACTATAGGGTTGATGGAGTAATATTTTTGCACATGTCTGTAGATCGCTTCGCATTGTGTTTTTAAAGTAGGATTGATGATCACAAAAAAAGGATTTGCGGTCGCGCCACCATCATGAGGTATGGTAGTATTAATGACAGGGATATTTTTTTTCAAACCTGCGTCTGCAAATGTCCACACTTCATTTCCTGTGCAATGTGCTATGATCAGATCTGCCTCATTGACCTCGGGTTTATTTAACTGGTCTTCTAGCGTTTCTCTTGCTGACCTTGTGTCATAAACGAACACCTCGAGCTCTTTTCCTTCTTTGGCCATAGAGTCCAAAGCGAGATGCGCTCCTTCATAGAATTCCAGCCCGGAATTAATGAATTTTGGAAAAACATTTTTGGCATAACGGTACTCGTCAGTGGCATCAAAAGCTGAATCGAGATATAATGGGGCGAATATGACGATCCTGTGCTTTGACGGGCCAGGTGATAGCGAATCGGTTTGTGCAGATAAGGCAAAAGGCAATAGAAAATAAAAAATGAGCAATAACAAAAAACCAGTATATGGAATATTTTTTTTCATGATCTGATTTCTAAAGATTTTGAATATTGCCTGTTGACACTTTTGTCATTTCTCATTCCCACTCAATGGTTGCCGGCGGTTTGCTGCTGATGTCATAGACAACCCGGTTGATCCCCCTCACATTATTGATGATCTCATTCGAAACATTTGCCAGGAAATCGTAGGGCAAATGCGCCCAGTCGGCGGTCATTCCATCCACGCTGGTCACAGCTCTTAGGGCCACGGTATATTCATATGTTCTTTCATCTCCCATGACTCCCACACTTTTCACAGGCAATAAGATTGTGCCTGCCTGCCATACCGTTGCATAAAGATTGTTATCTTTCAACGCTTTTATATACAGGTGGTCAGCTTCCTGCAACAACTGTACCTTTTCTTCCGTAATATCACCTAAAATCCGGATGGCCAGACCCGGACCGGGAAAAGGATGGCGGTCGATCATTTCAGAAGGGATACCCAGCTCCCTGCCCACTTTTCTTACTTCATCTTTGAACAGGAAACGAAGCGGTTCTACCAGTTCAAGATGCATTTGCTCCGGCAGGCCTCCCACATTATGGTGCGATTTGATAGTAACAGATGGCCCATGTACAGAAACACTTTCTATGACATCCGGATAGATGGTTCCCTGTCCGAGCATTTCTATCCCCTCAATATGTTTGGCCTCGTCCTGGAATGTTTCGATGAATAAACGGCCGATGATCTTTCTTTTTGTTTCAGGGTCGGTCTGGCCGGCCAGTTCCCGGTAAAAATGTTGGCGGGCGTCAACACCTTTCACATTCAATCCGAGTTTTGCATAAGTGATCAGTACATCGTTGAATTCATTTTTGCGAAGCACTCCGTTGTCAACAAAAATACCATATAAGTTATCGCCAATGGCTTTATGAATTAATGTAGCGGCTACTGTTGAATCCACTCCACCACTCAGCGCCATGATGACTTTGCGCTGGCCGATCTGTTTTTTTAAAGCGTTCACTGTATCAGTGATAAAATGCGCGGCGGTCCAGTCCTGTGAACATCCGCAGACATTCACCAGGAAATTATGCAGTACCTTTTTGCCTTCTGTTGAATGATACACTTCCGGGTGAAACTGTACCCCGTATAAAGGATGAGCTTCGGTTCCGTTCTTTTTAAAGGCCGCTACAGGGATGCTCTCGGTAGTGGCGAGTAGTTCAAAACCTTTCGGTAATTCAAGAATGGTATCGGCATGGCTCATCCAGACCTGGCTTTGCCCGGAAACACCCTTTAGCAACAGGTCATCCTTGGCCTTTTGCAGTATGGCCCTGCCGTATTCCCGTTTATTGCTTTTGGCGACAACGCCACCAAAGCGTTTGGCGGTCAACTGCGCGCCATAACATACACCCAGCACGGGGACTTTTGTGATAAAGCTTTCAATATTGACATCAGGGGCTTTTTCCTCGTTCACAGAAAAAGGCGAGCCGGAAAGAATGATACCTTTCAAGCCGGGTTCAAATTCAACATTTTTATGGAAGGGAATGATCTCGCAATATACATTGGCTTCACGTACAGCTCTGGCGATCAGTTGGGTATATTGGGAGCCAAAATCGAGTATCAGGATCTTTTCTGTCATGGTGCTGCGAAGATAAACAGTTTGCTCCTTCCGGCCTGCCACTGTGAATTACCTTGTGATAACTGTAACCGACAGGTATATTTTGGCGTCAAAAGCTCTGATGACCGGAAGTGCCGGATATTTGCAACCATAAAACCAAACAAATGAAACGTCTTCTTGTATTTTCAGTTTTCACTGTTGCTATATTTTCTTCCTGCAACCATTTTTGGGGTAAAAGGATCAACGGGAATGGAAATGTCATCACACAAACCCGTCAATTCTCTAACTTCAAAGGAGTAGATGTCAGCAGCGCTATTCACCTTTATGTTAAACAGGATCCAGCCTTCTCCGTAAAAGTAGAGACCGATGAGAACCTGCAGCAATATATAATGGTCTATGAAGAAAATGGGGTTCTGTATGTGAAACAGGAGAATAATACCAACCTTGATGCTACGGGCAGTATTAAAGTATATGTCAGTGCTCCGGTATTTAATAGTATTGAAGCATCCGGCGCCTGCGAAGTGAAAGGCGAAGGTATGCTGGCAACCCCCGGCGGAATAGATATTGATGTAAGCGGCGCCAGCAAGGCCGACCTTGAAGTAAAGACCCCTAAAATAACAGCAGAAATGAGCGGTGCCAGCAGCATTACACTCCGGGGGGAAACAAAGGATCTTTTCTTAAAAGGCGGTGGAGCATCCCATGCAAAATGTTTTGAGTTACTTACTGAAAATGCAGATGTGGATGTAAGCGGCGCCAGCAATGCAGATGTTTTTGCCAGTGTAAAGCTGGATGCCGAAGCCAGCGGCGCCAGTGATATAAGATACAAGGGGGGCGCTAGCGTTACCCCGAACACAAGCGGAGCAGCCCATATTAAGAAAGCTGATTAATATAGTATCCATTATTTACCTGCAAACAGCATTCTGAATGAAGGCTGTTTGCGTAAAAAGGCCACCGGATGTATTATAGGACAACTTAATGCCCGGGCTAATCAGAATCAGCTGGTTTTGATTGCATTTTCCCGATTATGTTTTTACATTTGGCCGAAGCATCATACCCGATGAAAAGACGTAAGTTCATTTTTACTGCGGTAGCCGCTGCTACATTGGTGGTTGTGCCTGCCGTACGATACAGGTGCCGCAATTCTATCCCCGGAGACCCCTTGCTCAGACCCGGCATCCTGGCCCGCTTCTGTGATAAAAAGGAAATATGTGAGATCGGGAATCACTATCTCTTACACATGCCTCATGAAAGCAGAAAGACTAAACTGGTGGATCTTATTTTGACCGATAAGAGTGGGAAAAAAATGGACCCGTCCGACGAGAGTCAATTGGATGACTGGATAGAACAGAAAGTGCGGAAGGATTTTGAAGAGCAAAGAACTGTGATCGTGGATGGCTGGATACTGTCAGAAACAGAGGCCCGCCAATGTGCCCTTCTTTCATTTACCGTATAACCAGGATTATTTATGCATATAGACGCAAGACATTTGGACGACCAGTCACATATTGAGGGGGATATATGCATTGTTGGCGCCGGCGCTGCAGGTATCAGTATTGCCCTTCAATGGATCAATACACCATACAAAGTGATATTGCTGGAAGGAGGAGGATTTGAGTATGATGACAGGGTGCAGGAGCTTTACAGGGGAAAAACAACGGGACAAAAATATTACCCGTTGAAATCGTCACGCCTGCATTATTTCGGAGGTACGACAGGTCACTGGGGCGGATTCTGTTCTGTATTTGAACCTGTTGTTTTTCAAAAGAGGGATTGGGTCAATGAAAGCGGCTGGCCTTTTACGCATAAAGAACTGGAACAGTTTTATAAAAGGGCACACGATGTACTGGATATCGGGGAATACGGTTTTGAACTGGATCATTGGTTGAAGCAGGATTCTTCCCTGGTGCCATTACCGCTGGATAAGGATGTATTCTATAGTAAAATATGGAGGTTCCGGTATCCTTCTGCCATGCGCTTCGGCACTGATTACAGGGATGCCATCGTCAATGCAAAGAACATTCATTTATATAACTACGCCAATGTTACAGAGATACATACCAACGAAAGTGTATCGGCTGTTACGGAAATGACAGTAAAGAATTATGCAGGAAAGACGCATACTGTGTCCGCAAAATATTTTGTGCTGGCGGGTTGTGCCATTCAAAACGCAAGGTTGTTACTGGCTTCCGGCAAACAGGCGTCAAATGGTCTTGGCAATGATTATGATCTTGTGGGTAGGTATTTTATGGAAAATGCCGAAATAAAATCGGCAGAATTGTGGCTCAGGGAGCGGAGTGAATTAAAACTTTACATGCGGAATTCAGAGCCGAATGTAAGAGCGGAGCTAGCTATGACCCCCCAAAAGCAGGAAGAGCTTAAGATACTGAACGGCATCCTGTCCTTTACTCCGCTTGAGAAAGCGAGGAAAACACCTCCTTATATCAGTAGCTGGAGTAGCGAAGACCCCCGTGAAGACAAACAGAAGATCGCTGAAATAAATGAACAGGCAACGGAGGAAAAAAACAGGATCGTAAAACTATTCGAAGAAGACGGGTATGAATCTTTTGAAATAACGCTACGACTCGAGCAGGTACCCAATTCATCATCCAGGGTAACGCTTGACAACGAGAAAGATGAATTGGGTGTTCCCAGGGCGCACCTGCACTGGGCATTTACACCTCTTGAAAAAAGAAGTATCAGGACCATCTATACATTACTTGGACAGCAGGTAGGAGCGAAGGGGATCGGCCGGGTAAAACTTCTTGAAGATATCCAGGATGAGAAGGATGATAACATGCCAGCTTCTACCAGTGGCGGCTGGCACCACCAGGGTACTACCCGTATGAGTGATGATCCGCGTAAAGGCGTAGTAGATGCTGACTGCAAAGTACACGGCATCCATAATTTGTATATCGCAGGCTCTTCCTGTTTTCCCAATGGTGGAGCGGTGAACCCAACGTTTACAATAGTCGCTTTATCTATCAGGTTGTCCGATCACCTGAAACAAATTATCCAAACGGAGAATATATCAGATATGGTACGCACTGGCAGAAAGCATAAGAAGCACAGTTGAAACCGTATCTCTTTTATAAGTTGACATATTTCACCGTGATCTTTATATCCCTGTTCCTTCCTTTATCATCGGTACAGGAAATTTTTACAGGACCTTCTTCCGGAACAAAGAACTGTTTTTCTCCTGCATCGACTGTCTTATAATATTTGTTATTGATATACCAATATACTTTGCTGACATCATTGGCGGTTTTACAAACCAGTTGTAACGGCTCAGGGTTCTTTTTACTGATGAGGTATTCGGTACCGTTAGCAGGCGATGTAATGTAAGGAGCATTACCTTTAAAGATCAGTTCACAATCAGGATTGTGTTCCGGTATCTTCAGATAAACGATACGATTTTCTTCAAACCAGCTTTGCATGTCCGGTTCGGTTATCTTATACCACTTCTTTTTATACCCGTTTTCAGGTACACAACTTTTGCAATAGGATATCTTTTCATCAGGACGTATCATTACCTCCTGCCAATTATTGCAAGTTTGATTTGGAGAAATCAGGGGGATGAAATAATCACTAGTAAGACTGGTACAATGATGAGAAGGTACCATACCTGTCTCACTGCATACCTGGCGGAGATCACAATCGCCCGGTTGTTTGAACCACTCTTCATCGCTGTCGTAATCTATTGTGTTGAAAATTTTAAATAGTAACGGGGTGGCGATATTAGCGCCGCTGAGATCCGCCACACCTACCCCGGAGAAATTTCCCACCCATACCCCGACAGTATAGTTCTTATTGTATCCGATACTCCAGGCATCCCTTCTTCCATAACTGGTCCCAGTCTTCCAGGCGATCTTTGGCATTCGTTCGGTGGCTGCCCAGTTCAATGGGAAGTCAGGGCGGTTCACTTTGGATAATATCTCATTGATCATGTAACAGGCAGCCGGGCTGATCACTGCAGTGCTTCGCTGACCGGTATCGCTTTGCAGGTATGCTGGGGGGATATATTTTCCTTCATTGGCAAACGAAGAGAATAATCCTGTCAATTCTTCCAGCGTAGTTCCGCAACCGCCGAGGATCATGGAGAGGCCTAATTTTCGCTGGTCCTTTTGTACCTGCCTGAAATTGCATCTAATCAGTTTCTGAATCAGCTTTTCATGTCCCAGTTGCTTCAAACTTTTTACAGCCGGTATGTTCAACGAATGTTCAAGTGCATATTCGATAGTGACATACCCGTTGAATTTTTCATCATAGTTCTCGGGTGAATAGCCCTGGTAATTGACGGCAACGTCTGATATTACGGTTTTAGGTGTCAATAAACCTTCATCAAAACATAAGGCATATAACAAAGGTTTCAATGTGCTTCCCGGCTGGCGTACGGCATTAGCTCCATTTACCTGTCCTCCATCCAATGTGTCTTTAAAGCCGGATGAACCTAAATAGGTTATTACTTTGCGAGTTTTATTATCAATAATGACGATCGCTGCATTCTTTATATTTTTTAAACGCTGCGATCGTATATAATCCTCCACCAGTTTTTCTGTTTTTAGCTGTGTGTTAAGGTCAATATTCGTTTTGATCAGGTCGCCACCATACTTTTTTAATTTGTAAGACAGGTGCGGCAGGTAATGAGGAACAACGCCCCTCGTGGCATTCAATGGTTCGGCCAATGCATCTTCTATTTCTTTTTGGGTGAAAACTTTATCGGTTGCGAATTTTTTCAGCCAGCGGTTCCGTTCTTCTATGATCCGGTCATTATTTTTTCCCATTACCAGAGAAGATGGACGGTTGGGAATAATGCTTAGAGCAGTTATTTCAGCCAGCGAGAGATGATCAGGATTCTTCTTAAAATATAACAGGGATGCCGCTTTCACGCCTTCAATATTACCTCCGTAGGGTACCAGGTTAAGGTACATCTGCAATATCTCATCTTTGCTGTAACGCCATTCCAGTTGAAATGCCCTGAACATCTCAACGATCTTGCTGATAATATTCCTTTTTTTGGGTTCCAACGCCCTTGCTACCTGCATCGTGATAGTACTGGCCCCGGAGGTACGTTTCATCCGGAAAAGGTTTTTGAAAATGGCTCTCGTGACCGCTAATGGATTTACTCCCGGATGTAAATAGAAATATTTATCTTCTTTAGCTATGATCGTCTTTCGCAGGAGAGGGGAAATTTCCTCCAGTTCTGTTTTCATCCGCCATTTCTCGTCGCTGGTAAGGTAAGCATTAATGACCTCGTCTTTGTTATCGGTGATAATAGCCGAATATTCGATACCGGCCGGAAGCGGGAAGAGCCAGTTCAGTAACAGGAATAAAAGAAACAGGACGACAAGACCGATGCCTGTTCTTTTCAGCCACTTCAGAATGGATCTTTGGGTGATTCGGAATTTGAACATGGATTATTATCAGTTCTGCAAGTTCTGAAAACCCGGCCTTTCTTTCTGCACTTAACAAAGATTTATCTTCGGGGATTTGCAAACCTTCTTATCTGCTTGCTATCTTTCGTTGCAAATTCTTTTCTTCTTTATGGATTCAGCGGATCCTTCGAGGCCAATAAAAGATATTCCCCCTTAGTTTTTCCGGCCATATTCATTCTCTTTTTGCATCAATCCTGCCGGGCTGTTGTGAAAAAAGAATCCCGGAACTCATTTTGCAGTTCCTGGAATTTCTTTACCTTCTCATCGTAATCAGACCATTTAACCAACCTTTTATATGCGTATCAAACCCTTCCTTGTTCCGATCATTGCCGGAGCATTTTTTTTGTCTGCCTGTAAGCGTAATTCGATTAGTCTCGACTTTACCAATGCCAATGGCGAAGTACCGCTATTAGGTAACCTGGTATTCCGGTTCAACCAGTCGCTGGTCAATGATTCGTTAGTGAATATCTGGGATTCAACCGATTTTGTTTCTTTTGAGCCCCGGATACCCGGTAAATTCCGCTGGGAAAGCCCGGATCAACTGGTATTTTCTCCTTCGCAGCCACTGCTGCCCGCTACATCGTATAAAGCAGAGGTCAAAAATGCGGTGCTGAAGTTCAGTAAATATAATTCGGTGAAAGGCGGAGATGCGATCAATTTTCATACCCCCGGCCTGACGTTGGATAACTCGCAGGTGATCTGGGTGTCGCAGGGTGAAAGCAGTACTTCTGCTGTGCCGCAATTAGACCTGCACTTTAATTACCTGGTCAATCCGGCTGATATAAAGGACAAGCTGGGGATCGAAGTAGATGGACAAAAGGCTACTTATGATCTGATTACCATGTCGCCGGATAATAAGATATCTGTAAGGATTACCAGCCTGAAAATGCAGGATAAGGATTATGAGGCCAAAGTGACCGTTGCCAAAGGGCTGAAGCCTGAAAGCGGGAGCAATGCAACAGAAGAAGCTATTATTACCAATTTATCCATTCCCTCTCCTTATGTATTGACCATACAGGGGGTGACTTCAGAACATGACGGAACAGAAGGGACTGTTCATATTACCACCAGCCAGCAACTGACCGGTGAGAATATTAAGGCGCTGGTCAAATTTGACCCGGAAATAAGTTACACGTACGAGCCGGCAGATGACGGCATGATATTGCGAAGCGGTAAGTTCGATATGGAAAGAAGTTATGCGCTGACTATTACTAAGGGTTTGCGCGGAAAGATCGGTGGTGTTTTAAAGGAAGATAATCATGGCAGTGTTGCCTTCGGAGAGTTAGAGGCTAATATCAGTTTTACGAACAGTAAAGCAGTTTATTTGTCAAAGAAAGGGGGCAAAAATCTCGAAGTGCGCATTACCAACGTGCCGAAAGTGAAACTGGTGATCTCGAAAATTTATGAGAATAACCTGCTGATGGCGCAACGCTATGGTTACTATCCGCAGGAATCGTCATCAAGGGCGGGCTATGCGAGTTATGGAGAGGATTACGAAGGGGATTATTATTACGAGGACAGGAGCGACGCATTGCTTGGTGATGTGATCTATGAAAAAGAGATAGACACAAGATCATTACCTAAGAGTAACGGGGGTCGTTTACTGAACTTCTCACAGTTCGAGGACCGGTTACCGGATTTTAACGGGGTATATCATGTGATGATCCGCTCCACAGAAGATTACTGGGTAAAGGATAGCCGCTTTATCTCATTGTCTGATCTTGGCCTGATCGCCAAAGAAGGGCAGGATAAAATATTTGTTTTTGCCAATTCTATTAAAACAGCTGTAGCTGTCAATGGTGTGAATGTATCTGTTTATTCTGCCAATAACCAACTGATAGGAACCGGGGTGACGAATAATGATGGCGTAGCGGAGATCGCTTATTCCAAAAAGGATTTTGGAGGTTTCAAGCCGGCGATGATCATTGCCAAAACAGGCGACGATTTCAATTATCTTCCTTTTAACAGTACAAGGGTGAATACTTCACGCTTTGAAGTAAACGGAAAACGGAATAATCCAAGTAACCTTGACGCATTTGTGTATGCAGAAAGGGATATTTACCGTCCCGGCGAGAAAGTGAATTTTTCTGTCGTGATAAGGGACAGGCAATGGAACAGCCCCGGCAATATTCCATTAAAGATGAAATTCCTGATGCCGAACGGAAAGGAATTAAAATCATTCCGAAAAAGCCTGAACGAAGAAGGCTCACTGGAAGGAAGCGTAGATATTGCTTCTTCGGCCATTACCGGCGGTTATACACTGGAAGTTTACACCTCCAATGATATTTTGTTGGCGACAAAGAATTTTTCTATTGAAGAATTTGTGCCGGATCGCATACGAGTGAATGTGAAATTGGATAAAGCGTCACTGAAACCTGGGGAGTTTTCCACGCTTTCAGTGAATGCGATGAACTTCTTCGGTCCGCCTGCTGCCAACCGGAATTATGAGACAGAGATACAGGTGAAGCAAAAGCAATTCTCACCGGAGAAGTTCAGTGGGTACGATTTCAGTCTTGTTAACAGTACTTCTGTTTTTGATAAAGAAGTAAAAGAAGGAAAAACAGACGGGGAAGGAAATGCTACCATTGTGTACGAGGTGCCGGAAACCTATTCCAATATGGGAGTATTGCAAACCGGTTTTTATACAACGGTATTTGACGAAACAGGCCGGCCGGTAAGCCGGGCTACTTCAGCAGACATATACACACAGGATGTTTTCTTTGGCGTAAAGTATGACTGGTTCTTTTATTACCCGCTAAACCAACCGGTGAAGTTCCAGTTGGCTGCGGCTAATAAAGATGGTAATGGGGTTATATCAACCGCACGGATAGAAGTGATCAAGCATGAATACAGGACATTCCTGACGAAAAGCGGCAGTTATTTCCGTTATGAGTCGCAGAAGGAAGATAAGCTGATGATAGAAAACAAGGTGACTGTAAGCGGCAATACGATGTATAGTTACATTCCTCGTTCACCGGGTGAGTATGAGTTGAGGGTATATCGCCCCGGAGCGGCGAGTTATGTCAGTCGCAGTTTCTATAGTTACGGAAGCTGGGGAGGCGACAATAATTCTTTCGAGGTAAATAATGAAGGTAATATTGATATAGAACTGGATAAAAGGTCTTACAATTCCGGCGAAAGTGTAAAAGCTTTATTCAAGACCCCATTCAGTGGCCGTATGCTGGTAACAATGGAAACAGATCATGTGATTTCTTATCAATACCTGGAGGTAAGTAACCGCAGTGCCAGCCTTGACCTGCCACTGACCGGTGAGCATGTTCCCAATGTGTATATAACAGCCACGTTGATCAAACCGCATGAAGTATCCGATATTCCACTGACAGTGGCGCATGGGTTCCAAAGTGTGGCCGTTGAAGAAAAAAGCCGGAAGATACCTGTGGAGATACTGGCTGCAAGAACTGTTCGTTCAAAGACACACCAGAAGGTAAAAGTTAAAGCGGCGCCTGGAAGCTTTGTAACATTAGCTGCGGTGGACAATGGCGTACTGCAGATCAGTGATTTCAAAACCCCTGACCCCTATAATTATTTCTATCAGAAGAAAGCATTGCAGGTTACAGCCTATGATCTTTACCCATTACTTTTTGCTGAAGTAAGAGGAAGGTTAAGCAGTACCGGTGGCGATGGTGAAATGGATATGGCGAAGAGATCGAATCCAATGCCGGCTAAAAGAATAAAAGTAGTGAGTTACTGGAGTGGGATTGCCAAGGCCAATGGAGGCGGAGAGGCGGAATTTGAATTTGATATTCCCCAGTTCAGCGGTGAGTTACGTTTGATGGCGGTGTCATATAAAGGCTCATCTTTTGGAGCAACCGATAATACAATGACGGTAGCTGATCCAATAGTTATCAGCACAGCATTGCCAAGGTTCCTAAGCCCGGGTGATACAGTAAATGTACCGGTCACTTTAAGCAATACAACGGATAAGTCAGCCAGCGTTACCGCTGCTATTACAACAGGCGGAGCTGTGAAGATCATGGGAGGCAGCAGCCAAAGTATTTCGCTGAACGCAAAAAGCGAAGGGAAGGCGACCTTCCAATTAGTAGCTAATTCAACGATTGGTACAGGTAATGTGAAGATCACGGTGAACGGAATGGGGGAAAAGTTTGAGGATGCTACTGAAATATCTGTTCGACCGCCATCTACCTTACAAAAAGTGACAGGTAGCGGATCTATTGCAGGAGGTACTACCAGGAAACTGACTATCGGGTTAAACGATTTCATGCCGGGCAGTACAGATTATAGCCTGGTGGTAAGCCGGTCACCGGTATTGGAATTGGGAGAGCAACTTCGTTATCTGGTTCAGTATCCTTATGGTTGCACCGAGCAAACCGTATCGGCTGCTTTCCCCCAGTTGTATTACGGGGATCTTGCCGACCTGATGAACCTGAACAAACAGTACAATAAGGTGAATGCAAACACGAATATTCAGGAAGCGATCCGTAAGATTATGATGCGTCAGCTTTACACAGGAGCAGTCACCTTGTGGGATGGAGAGGGAAGGGAAGATTGGTGGGCAACGATCTATGCTGCCCATTTTCTGCTCGAAGCGAGGAAAGCTGGCTTTGATGTGGACAATAGTCTGACCGAAACAATGCTGAACTATATCAGTAACCGCTTAAAAAATAGAGAAACGATCACTTACTATTATAACCGTGATCAGAATAAAAAGATAGCACCGAAGGAAGTAGCGTATGGGTTATATGTGCTCGCATTGGCCGGCCGTACCAATATCCCTGCGATGAATTATTACAAATCCAATCCTTCTATACTGGCATTGGACAGCCGGTATCTTTTGTCGGCAGCTTATGCTGCAGCGGGAGATAAAAAATCATACAGCGCCTTATTACCTTCTGCTTTTGCCGGAGAGGAATCAGTACCGCAAACAGGGGGCAGTTATTATTCTGATGTTCGTGATGAAGCGATCGCATTGAATGCGCTGATCACCGCCGACCCCAGGAATGCGCAGATACCTGTCATGGCCAAACATGTAGCCGATAAACTGAAGACACGTTACTACCTGAGTACACAGGAAAGGGCTTTTGCTTTTCTGGCTTTAGGTAAGCTGGCAAGAGCCGCAAACAACTCAACTGTAACGGCTGAAATTAAAGTGAATGGCAAGCGTATTGCCAAAGTAGGTGATGGTCAGTGGAGGGGAGATAAGAATGCTTTGCAGGGGACGAATGTAGAGATAGTGACAGAGGGAAGCGGGCCGTTATTCTATTTCTGGACAGCAGAAGGCATCAGCACCAGTGGGGCATATAAAGAAGAAGATAATTACCTCAAGGTCAGAAAGCGTTTCTATGACCGTTTTGGTACCCCGTTATTGTCGAATACATTCAGGCAAAATGATCTCATCATTGTGGGCATCACACTGGAGCGATCCTTCTCTACGGCAATAGAAAATGTAGTGATTACGGATCTGTTGCCGGCGGGCTTTGAGATCGAGAATCCGAGAACGAAAGAGATACCGGGTATGGATTGGATCAAGGATGCAGCCACACCGACAGCATTGGATGTACGGGATGACCGTATCCATTTCTTTGTAGATGCATACAATAATAAACAAACCTATTACTATGCTGTTCGTGCTGTATCACCGGGCAATTATAAAATGGGCCCTGTCAGTGCCGATGCGATGTATAATGGGGAGTATCATTCGTACAATGGGGCAGGGGTGATACGGGTCATACAATAGGATCATATTACCTTTGAAAAAACAGCCCTGCATATATGGGGCTGTTTTTTATTGATCGCTAACCACTCTTTATTTATTATGTGACGCCACTGTCATCACTGGAATCTTAGACCCGTAAGACAATGATTTATTGGTTAGCCGGTTCCACAAACCCGGCAGGCGAAAATCTTTGATGGGATTTACCATGATCAGGTCGGCATTTATCTTTTTAGAAAACTCCAGGGTGCTTTTGGCAAGGTTCTGTCCTTCCAGTAAAAAGCATTGAACAGGAATAACAGAGATGCTTTGCACT